>NZ_JBSRVI010000189.1:0-26812 GCF_055134445.1 Arcticibacterium sp. | reverse complement strand
GAACGAAATAATTTAAAAACCCCAAATCAAACTGATCGATTTAAAATTGAAATCTGTTCTTTTGTTGCAAAATATATTATTATTTTACATCAAATTAATTTCAAAAACTATACTCAATGTGGGAATTAACCTTTGGCATTGGAACTTTACAGACCTATAGATTATCCTTTACCACATCATCTGAAACAATTGAAGAATATATCCATTGTGAGGTACTGGAATGGACCGAAACAAGTAAGTATGACGAACCGATTTTTATAAAAGTCAAACAAATAAGAAACCTTCAGGAATATTTTTCAGGAAAAAAACTCGCCGGACACGAAAGAATTTTAAAAGTAAAGGATCTCAAAACAATCGATTTCAGATGGAATTAAATTTTCACAAGCCAATCACAAGTTGGGAAAAAGACACACTCTATTTACTGCGACCGGATCATTACTCATGTAGGTCCTTTTTCAATTCCTGGATAAAATAAGTCGGAGAAATTACATTGCGCGCTTTGAATGCACGAGTAAAATTTTGTGTTGAACCGAAACCAACTTCTTCACCTAACGCCTTGTTCGTATAATTCCTAAAACGATTGTCCGTTTTAAGCAGTTCTACAAGATAATCGATTCTCAAATCGCTTATATATTCAATCGTGCCTTTGCCACGATGTATCTGAATTATCTTAGTTACATATTTTGTGTTGGTGTGCAGCAACTCGGCCAGCCTTACCAGATCCATGCCTTTTTCGAGAAATTTTTTATTTGCCTCAAATTTGTCAAGATTTTTTAAAACTACTTTTTCTACCTCACTGCTCATTACAGGATCAATCTCTTTTTCGGAAATTGGTGCAGCGGGCCGGATTTCAGGCTTTCGATTCATTAACTCCTCATACTTTTGACGGTATTTTCGCTTATTAGCATAATGACGATAGACAAGAAATACAACTACAAGAACCAATAGCCCAATTATAGTAAAGCCGACAATCGTGCGAGTTTGCATAGAATGCTCAATTTCTGATTTTGCACGCAACAACTTTTTGGTATCATACTGCTTTACTACTTTAGCGAGTAAGTATCTGTAATTGTTGTGCAATACACTGTCAACTTTTAAGAGCCGGTTAATATAAAGCAATTCAGAAGCCTGGTCGCCATTCGCATGATAATTGTCAATCAGTAATTCGTAACTCTCCCTTAGATCAGGCCTTATGTAGTTTTCCTTTTGAAATGCGGCATCGACCTTTTTTAAATACGGGAGCGCTTTCTCTTTCTGATTTAAGGCCCAATAGCTTTTTGCTATGTAAAAATTCGCAATAGATTCATTCGCAAAATCTTTGTTTTTCTCTATCGCCGGCATTGCCTGAAGCAACTTATTAATGGATTCCCGGTAATTGTGCTTAAAGTACTGGTTTACTCCCTCTGAATGAATAAAGTATGGTTCCATTTCAAGGTCGTCCAATTCACGCCCGGCAGCTATTCCCCGTTCATTAATGCTGCTGCACAGATCGTAATTTCCTACGCGATTATAACATAAACCCAGCATGTGCAGCGAATTAAGATATGCCCGCTCATTTTCTTCTTCAAAATAATCTATGCATTGCGTGAACAGTGCAATCGCTTCATTGTAAAACCCAACGTAATATTTAGTCAATCCAATACCATATTTGACTTTGTGAATCAGGTAGTGATCATTTGTCTTTGAAATAAATTCATCAGCGATCAGGTAATAATCAAGCGCCTTCCTTATTTCCTTGCGCTCGTAGCAAACAATTCCTTTGGTCATATATGCTGAACCCAACAATAAATTGTCGGATGTATTGCGCGCGGCCTGCACCATGCTATCGGCATATTGGGGATGAAATTCTTTCTTCACGTTATACATCATCGCTTTATATGCCAATGCCATCTGATGATAATCCATTTCAGCTTTTGATTTCAATAGCCAGGACTTTGCATAAAGCAATGTTCTGGCACTATCTGCCTTATTGAGTGTGATATGAGATTCAAAATACTCGAAACTCTTTCCGGAGAGACTGTCCGGAACCTTAAAATTTGCATGCTGTGCATCGGCATTCCGACCTAAAAGCAACAACACAATCATAAAATTTTTAATCATCATTCTTAGTAGGTATGAGAGGTAAAAACACGCGGCATTTGGAAAACCGAATGTTTATTAATTGTTAAGCAAATGCAAATATAAATATTAGAATTTCACAAAACGAGGGGAATAAGCCTATTTAAATGAAGATTTGTCAATATCTCCAGATTTAATTTAAGGTATTTATTCCATAGAATTTCATGTTGTCAATTCCAGAATTGAACATTTTAAATTCCAGAATTGAACAGAAGTCAGCTTGCAGGGCGACGATTGCGCCAATAGCTTTGTCTCCGAATTCAAGGTTTGTTATGAGCAAACCAAAACCCACTGTTCAGATTAACCCGGGCGAAATGAACTGATGAAAAAAGTAATCAGTAACATTTTAAAACAAACAACATGAAAAATTTATGTTCATGCCTTTTAGTTCTATTAAATTGCTTCGCCAGTTCGCTGGCGCTCGTGTCATGCAACGACGATACCGGTATAAATGCTTCTGAGGATCAATCAGCCGTTACCGCGCAGCCCGAAGCAAGTTCAACAATTGCACACCGACTTGCAGGAGAAATGCCAGCCAATAGTGACAATTCCTATGATGTGGCTGGGAAAGTGCACAATGAACTATTTTACAGCTATTATGACAGCAGTTCGCTACCAACAACCTTAACAGCAATACGTGATCGCGTTAACCTATTTGCTAATGCAAACTCAGGATTCATTGAATGTAAAGGATCCTTTTATCACGGTGTGCAACTTAGCAAAGTGCAAAGCATACTGAGTAACCCAGGAAGCTGTATTAATGATGTTTTGACCAGCACCGGTATGTCAATACTTGGCAAGGTAAGTTTGAGCACTTTTACGACCGGAATTTTATCGCTAACGGCAAAAACAGAGGAATACAAGGAAATTTATGACAGCATCTGCAATTATGAAGCTGCCGTGCTTGCTGATCCTTTACTAACTGCCAAAGACAAGAAGGTTATCCTGATCACCACCTCAATTGCGCGACATTCGATTTACTGTGCCAAAAAGAAACCTAAGAAGAATACAGATCCCGACTGGACTATCTTTATAGGAAATATCATGGCCGGAACGTATGGAGGCGACAATGATGTCGCGGACGCTATCGAAACCGCATTGGTTACGGGGATTGCACAAAATTAACCTGTAAAGAATTAAAAGCAAAGGCTGCCGACGGGCAGCCTTTCTTAGTTTTCATCGGCATCATCCATCCGCAGTATCAAAGTATTGGTCAATGAATTAAGGAATTTTGTCCTATCTGATTTCCGTTCCCGGATTTCAAGGAATGTCCGGTTAAACTGGCCCAGATCAATATCAAACATACTTTCGAAATGCCTTATCGTTTCTTTTAAATCTGCGTTTCCCTTATTGAAAACAGATTCCGAATGGAGCGCATATATCAATTCAATCAAAGCCACCTTTGAACCAGTCCATTTTATCTTTTTGCCTGATGCAGTGCCGGCAATAATCTTATTACCATCCAGCGCTGCCATTTCCTTTTCGAGAAATTTTTTTATTAAGTCATTGGCTAAAATTCTCGCCACCTTGTAATCATGAGAGGTGGAAAAACGATTGTCGGCCTGAAAGTAAAAGCTGTCGAGCGTTAATCTTATATCATGCCTTCCGCGAATGAAATACTTATTGTCAAGGTATCGGCTACCGGCACGGTAATACTTATAGAACTCTGTATTTTCATCAAAGTAAGCTTTCAGTTTTTTTAATTCGACAGCATAATATTTCCGTAACACTTTTTTTGTCCCAAATGGCCTGTTTGTAGCAATATTGTATATTTCGTTATAATAGATCAACCTCGATGCAAATTGCGGCTTTATATCACGAAAAAATGTAATCTCTTCCAGCTTGCTTTCAAGCGGGTGCTTCATAAAGAATGTTTTAAGCTTTTCGAGAAATGCAATCAGGACTTTAATTGCCTGCTCAGAATATACTATCGGATCATCAAATTCAGAGTGGATCAATTTCAGCTGTGCCTCCAATTCTGAAATCAGCGATTCAGAAAACTTTTTCATTGGTTAAAGATTTGAGAAGTTTTATTTGGAAATATTGGCAAATCTATCCGAGAAGGCATATTAGTACAAATAGTGTACTGTTCAATTCCAGAATTGAATAGTTAAATTCCAGAATTGAAGAGTACTTTTTTTTAGCCTATAATGATGAAATGTAATTTTGTATTATCCAATTGTATAGCATTATGATAAAACTACTTCCCGGAATTGCACTTTTTATTTTCTGCATTTACTCATTCTTTAGGGAAGTGCGGCTTGACCATATTCGTTACCAAGAACAAGATCGATTAGGCGACGAGCACATTATGCGGGAGATTGAAAAATTCCTGAAAGAACAAAATGCCAAGCAATCCCAAGCAATTAAGTAGCAATAAATTTCTACCTTTGAGCATTAAACCAGCGTAAATGAATTTCGAGATTTATTGTGATGAAAGCGGATTAGAGGCGCTGACGGAAAAGACGGCACATAAGTATATGGCCATAGGCGGTATATGGATGCCATCTGATTATCGCGTAGAATTTAAAAACTCTGTTGCTGCCATTAAGGCAAAGCATAAAGTTCAGGGTGAAGTTAAATGGAGTAAAATTTCTCCTGCGTATTTTGATTTATATAAAGACCTGATCGATTACTTTTTCAGTACTGATTGCCTGCGCTCACGGGTCCTACTGGTTGAGGCCATCAAAGTTGATCATGTAAAATTTAATAATGCGGATGCCGAACTCGGTTTTTATAAATTTTATTACCAATTGCTGCATCACTGGATTCTTGATTTTAATAACTACGAAATTTTTGTTGACCTAAAGGTTAACCGTGACAAAGGGAGAATCAAGACTTTAGAGAAAAAGCTTGATGATGCCAACCTGACTTCGGACATCACACAAATCCAGGCATTACCTTCGAACCAATCGTCGGGAATCCAGTTAGCGGATTTCATTACAGGGCTTGTCGCCGCAAAAGTGAACGGTGAAATTAAGAGTGAAGCCAAAATTAACCTTATCAAGCACATTGAAGAAAGCTACCTGAAAAGACAAATTGCGCATACGGGCAAATGGGAAGAGAAATTTAATGTGTTTAAGATTAACTTACAAGGAGGCTGGTAATGGCATATAATTTAACCGTACTCCCGAATGAGGCTGCATACAGGGCATTATATTTAAATACCTATTGCAATCCTGCCAATCCAATCATTACTTTTGATAATATCAGGGTACAATTTTTTCCTGACGGTTTTGACCATGCTTTTTTTGAAAGCACCAATCGCGCTGCGGCCAACAAAAACCAGTTTTCACAAGCGCGGTCGGAAAGGATTACCTGGATAAAAGATACACTTGAAGATGGAACTGCCGATATCAGGCAAGGTTACGACAAGAAAACCAAAAGTTATGACCAATCGAGACGTGTTGCGATTGTAAAAGGTGATTATGTGGTGGTCATCTGGATTAAGAATGCGACAACTGCAAAGTTCATTACAGCATATGTTGCAGACAATTCGATAGGGAAGATACTTGCAAGCCCTGCGTGGTAACTATTGGGCATAAAAAAACGCTGATTACTGGTTCAGCGTTTGAGACCTCTGTAGGTTCCTGAGCACAAGGCTAAGAACATGACAAAGATAAGTAGTTTTATCATCATGTGCAACATCTAGAGCAACTTTATGATCAAGTGCTGCATCAACTGCATCATCTTCTATACTATCATCATCATGTTTATCATTAGCAACAACTATACCAACAGCTTTATTAAGTTAAACAGGAAGCCAAATCATGAAAAGACTCAAAGACAACTTATTCGCTATAGATGTACCACTGTGGAGTACGCAACATGAACTTTACGACACCTCAGATTATACAGTAGTTAAATACCCTGCTCCCTGGGGATGGGGAAGAATTAAAATTCTGAAGGAAGAATATAAAATCATCGGTACTATTACCGCAGACACCATTAATTTTGATCCGACACCATTTTTGTCTTTAAAAGTTGCTGAAGACCCAACTCCTTATCAGGAATACAGATTACATGATCACTTCGGTACTTTCCCCTCGTATACGGAAAATCCTGTTGAAGCTTTTCGATCACTCTTCTATTTTTATTACCTCCCTGATAATCTTCCGCTAGATTTTGACGACTGGCCCGAAGAACGCGTAATTGTTCGAGACAAAATACTTCTGTTGCAAATGGTTAACTTTACATCTGAAAATTGGTAACCTTATGAAACAATACGACTTTGACGATGCGAATCTTCCGAAAGTAAACCCGAATGAAGACCTGGAAACGATTTCAGACCGCCTTCTAATTTAGACAAAATGTAATCAAATTATATCAGCATGGGAATATTCGATGGATTTATAAAGTATTTAACTGAAAACGCTAAAAAAGACGGTTTTCGGTTATGGGTTGGTAAAACGGGGAATAGTTATATTAAAAAGGGAGGGAAAGGTCGCAGCGGGCCAACAATTTCATTTTCTAAAAAGAAGAAGTAATGGATGAAACTGATATAAGAACTGCAGCGCGTAAGCAGGCTGAAGACAATTCCAAGTACAACGACATGAAACAGCATGCCGACAAACTTATTCAGGGATTTCAGAAATTAAATAATAGTCATGCAAAAAGAGCTATCTGGGAATTATTTCAAAACGCTATTGATTTATCAGAGCAGGCTAAGATAATAATTGAACAAAAAACGGGAGCATTAATTTTCAAACACAATGGAAAGCCATTTGATGACAATACACTAAACTGCTTAATCAAGCAAGTAAGTTCCAAATCAGCAGAAAGCAATGATGACGAAATAGGCCAATATGGAACTGGGTTTATTACGACACATTCATTTGGGAGGAAAATATTATTAACCGGCTCTTTAAAAAATAATGGCGCTTACATTTCGCTAAATGAATTTGAGATTGACAGAACAGCCAAAACTTCGCCAGATTTAATTCTGGATTTGGTAAAACAGCAAAATGCAGTATTTGATCTGATTGAAAAAGGTGAGTATCTAAACGATTGTTCGCCATTTACTGAATTTGCCTACATTTCTGAAAGTGCATTGCAACAGCAATATGCCAATGATGCAATTACCAGCCTGCCTTATATTTTACCCTATGTAATGGTCTTAAACAAAAAACTCCACCAAGTCGAAGTCATAGGAAATGATAACCAAAGAACGATTTATACTAAAGGTGAAGTGGAACAAAATGGGATTTTCTTTAAATCTGAAATTATAATTGACGGTGAGAGCCAATTTATTTTGTCGATAGAGAACGATGATCCGCAAATTACTGTAATACTCCCTCTCACGACAGATTACGAGGCTATATCTTTTAATGAGCAACTTTCAAAATTATTCCTTTTTTACCCACTAATTGGTACAGAAGCCTGGGGTATAAATTATATTATTCACTCAAAACATTTTTTTCCAACCGAACAACGCGACGGAATATACTTAAAAAGCCTTACAGAACAAGTAAAAGAAAATGAAGAGGAGAATCGGAAATTGATACTGAAGGCTTCCGAAATGATATTTTCCTTCGTAGAGGATTATGCCACAGAAATAAAAAACCCAATTAATCTTGCTGAAATAAACTTCAATATAAATAGCGACAAGCCTCTTTTAAATAGTTATTTCGAATCGCTTAAAACACTTTGGATCGATAAATTTAAAACATTTCCATTGGTGGAAACCACTGCCGGAAATTTGCAAGCTGCAGCGGCACATTTTGTTGACAGAGAACTACTCACATCAGAAACTCATAGTGTAGCTATTTATAACCTAGTAAATAAATATTGGAAAAACATTCCACTAAAGGAAATCAGTTCAGAGTGGACAAAAAAAATTGATGAATGGAATATTGAATCAATCAATTATGTGAAAATCAAAGATCTTATCAGTTCAATTCAAACTGATGGCACTTTGAAAGCGTTTGAGAAAGCAGACGAACTCAAACTATTCTATGAATTTTTACTGATTGATCATGAAGGCATTTTTAATCAACATGCCCTGCTACCGAATATTAAAGGAGATTTCAAGATTTTTTCAGCACTAAACAGAATTACGAATTTACCCCAGACACTAATTGAAATTGCTGACATATTAATGCCTGAAATAACTGAAAAACATATAGATGAAAACTTTAAATTTAATCTTGAATTAGCAGTTTACAGCAGGAAGCAATACTCAACTGACATTAATGGACAGGTTGTTAAATTGGTTACCGACATTACCAAAAGTGCTGATCTCACTCCTGAATTTTTGGAAAAACTCGTAGCATATTGTAATATTTCATCGAGTAGTGATGCAAATAACGCTCCTGGTAAGATAATGAAACTAATAAGTAATTATTATGGATTAAGTGATCAGGTATTAATAATTCCGACAATCAAAGATGATGAAATAAGCATCGGGCCTGCGCAAAGAAGATTGCTAAGAATGTTTTTAAACGACCTGAGTAATCAAGAACCATCATGGGTGGAAGAAAATCTCGCATTTCTTCATAAGTTACATGAACTTGGGGGCTATAAAGATTATGAAGAAATGTTCCTGACCATGAAAGTTTTTCCAAATCAATTGAACGAACTTGAATCGCAAACGATATTAAAAACGGAGCATAATATACCGGACGAATTAAAACAATATTATGACGACATAGTAAATCCAAACTTACCCATAAAGTCAACTTTGATAAGAAGGGATTTTTCCAAATATTTAATTAATAAAGAAATTAAATCTGCCCGTAGCCTTGGAGAAGCGATTGAATCAGTTCTGTCGAATGATGGACAATATACTGATGTAATTGGCCATAAATTTCAAAAGAAAATTTATGCAATACTTCAAAAAATTATTCAGGACAGTGCCTGGGCATCTTACTTTTCGGCTTTAAACGCCAGAAGAGCAAATATTGTCCTTGACTCAGTTTCAGATGATAGCATAATTGGGGACGTATTTTCAATTGTCTCTCTTGATCCTGGACAGATTAATAAGCTTGGGAATTTGGCCAGAAATAAAAATCTTGACCAAATCATTGCATTAGGAATGCAGGCTTTAGAAGATAATTCAAAAAAAGACAGTGACTTTTTATTTAAAAAAGCGATAGGAACCCGAATTGAGGCACTAATCAGAAATAAGATTGGAACGGATCTTAGTCAATTTGATATTGTACCCAAAGATGTACAAAATGGTCAAGATATCGTAATCAGTCTAGCCGGTGTTGAGGTTTTTTATATTGAGGTAAAATCAAGATGGAATTCTGACAATTCAATAATGATGAGCAAAAACCAATTTTTAAATGCTGCAAAAAATAAAGATATTTATTCGCTTTGCTGTGTAGAAATGTCAAATTACAAAACTAATGAACCGGAGAGATATGAGGTTGAAGATGTAAATGTTATTTTCGACAGGATTAAATTTTGCAATACTATTGGCACCGAACTTGAGCCACTGATTAATGGGATGTTAGTTAATACGGATATAAACAATGACATTACTTTAACGGGGGATTATAAAGCAACAATACCGCAACGTATCATTAAAACTGGACAATCATTGGACGAATTTATAATGTATCTAATTTCGAGATTGAACTTAAAAGCGCCGTAAATTTTATTTTTTTTACTATTCTCACGGCATTTGCGGAGGAACAGTTTAAAGATAAATTTTTACAATTTCCCCTGAATACAATTTTCCAAACCTTGAAAATAACCCATCCTCAGCTAAGAATTTTTTATCTGCTACCGGATTTTCAACAATGAATTTTTGATTAATCGCAACATTAAAATCTTCTATATGTATATGCCCAATGGATTCAACTTCATAGTTTTTCCCAATATAAATCATTATCAATTCTTGCCAGGGCTGTTTTAGCTTTGTAGACCGGCCAGTTTTACTTTCAGCCGTAATTGTCTTTACAGAAATTTGTCTTCCCGTTGAACAAACAATATCGAAACCTTTGTTTGTAGCACTTTTGCATTTTTCAACTTTACGGTTGTCGTTAGTCAAGAATTGTAATGCTACAAATTCGCCAATACGTCCGACAATATTATCGTTTCCTCCTAATTCAGGATGGTCTTTATTAATAGCCAAAAGAAATTCTTGTCTTGCTAACAGATACTTTTTTGCTAATACTTGTAATTCGTGTATGCTATTCATATTCTTCGCCTATCTGCTAATTTGATTAAATAAATTCGAATAAATTTATAGTTCTCCGAGCGACTTAATATTTCTAACGGTGCTGCAACTGAATGGATAATCTTTAGACCTGTTATTATTTACAACGCTGAGGTTATTGCGTTTTTCAAGAGCTTCATTAATGTGTTCGTCAGAATATGAATATCCCGAAACCAGTAAATTTTCGGCTGTGGCAACTTCAGTTTCAAAGTGCTCAAACAGGGCCGAAAACATAGTGTCATTCTTAATGATTGCTGGTTTGTTTTTCCCAGTAATAAATTTCGGGATTATGTCTGCATTAAAATCCTGGATTACTTCTTTCGTTTCCAGATTTACCCTTGTCGCAAAATGCTTTTCACGATAGCCTGATGTAATAAAATAATTGTATTTGTTCGTATAGTTAAAATTATCTATGTTATTAAACCTGAAATAGTCTAAACTTCCGTGAAGTTTATAGATTTTGACTTTTACATTGCCGAAATCATTATTAAATACCGGCAGTGGATTTCCCTCGTAATATATCGGCGAATCATTTTTTGAAAAGCCCCGTGAGTATTCAATCCCGTGGTATTCTAAAATTCTTTCCAACAACAAATCGTGGTTTAATGTGAATATGGTAACCTCGTCGAACTGTTTTAGATAGTCCGTAAAAAATATGTAGTATGAATCAAATATCCCCGGGGTTACCGCAACAGTCAATAAATCCGAAATTAAAAAGTTTATTACTCCTATCAACTTTGATACAAATGGCTGATCTTCAAGAAAAAATAAATACTCTTGTGCTTCCTTTGTTTTCAAGTGCGGATGATCGTCCAAAAAGTTTTTCTTGGCGACTGCATAGACATTCTCCAACCATTTCTTATCGGTGCAGTTGGTATTCAGGTACTCAAAGAAATGCTCGTAATCGTTGAAAACCAAATTTTCAGAAATATACTTTTTTACAAGTTCATCAAGAATGTAGGAGTAATAGTTTGTATCACGTGGAATTGACCCATTGTGTATAAACGTTTCGTCTTTATAGTCTTTCCAGAACCATTCGCTGGAACTCATTTGCAATAACATCTTGCGCTGATCACGGTTGAATCGTTCATTTATATCACGCGCCAACGGAAGTCCCGCAGGAGCAGAAAAACCAGCGCCAATAATTACTGTTAGTTTAGCCATAGAAACTTTATATAACAACGCCTAAAGATAGGAACATTCCCGGGCTATACTTGTCAGTTATCTAAAATAATTTGGGACACTGAATCTTTAATATCCAGGATTTTAGCTTTCAAACCTGTGGCATCCAATAGCATCATGATTTCTGTTGACAATGACTGGATTTCCTCGTCATTAAGGTTAAGTGCAAAATCAACTTTATCATCGAAAGTCTCAGTTATTTTGTCAATATACCGTGTAGCGATACCCGCTAATGCATTTGTAAAATTACCGTTATCCAGCAATAGGTCAAAGTAGGCAGGTATAGGACCAGCAACGAGCGTATCTCGAAGTCCATCTTCATGCTCCTTATTGTATATTTTAAGTGACTGCCGTAATGAATAACAATCATTCATTGCCGACCCTCTTGCAAGAAGTTCAATAGGCTTAATGTAGTTTCCTTCGAATAGTCTCCAGTAAACACACTCGAATACAGCACCGGCGACATTATTTAAAATAGCCAGGCAAAATTCTTGATGATAGTTACCATTTGTTAAAATAGTGTCATCTGTAATATCCGGATTCTTGCATGTAACAAAGCATGTCCACGATCGAGAAGTAGAAAAATAGGTGAATCCTATTTTACTAATTTTATAATTGCTGTTTTGTTCGATTAGCAGCAAACTCATGCATAAATGCCCGAATTCATGCCATACTAATTTACTGACAAGCCCTCTTAAATTAAATAGCATCTTGTATACGCTTTAGGATTATATCAAATAATTCTGTGGCAAGGCCTTCAGCATTTTCCGATGGAATTTTCTCTGCGATGAACAGCAGGTTCGAAATTGTGTAACGTGATTTGTTGTTTGCATATTTTTTAAAAACTTCTACAAGCTGACCTGTATGAGCTTCACTAGAAGCAGAAAAAATCTTGTCAAATTTGGGATCTAGATTGATATGGTCCCATTCGACCTCTGAAAATTTTGTACGATTTCTAATAATGACATAAGGAATCTGCTCTTTTGAACAATGATTAAACCATTCATTATATTTATCAATGTCCTTTGACTTACCAATTTCAAATTTTTTCATATAAGCTTATAACTTGCGCGTAGCTTCGATAATGTTATCGTCCAGACTTTCCGCTTGACCACGCCACGAGAACGTATTTGATTTTAATTTCTCAAACATTTCTTTATAATCATTCAACAACACTTCCCGACGGCTTTCCAAGTATAGATCAGCAAGGGGTTTCTCCAATTGCTTAATCATTGCATCCAAGCTTATCATAATGTTACTATAATCTCTCCAGCCCATATTAATTATATCAATCTGGTCATGTTGATCTTTAACGTCAATAGTTTCTTTCATCCTTTATTGTTTTTATAAATGCGATACATATGTGGTTCTATATAAACAAATCCACATATTATTCTACTGTAATTTTACTAATTTCAAGTTGGCAATCTGGGTGTTAGACTGCAAAATTTTGTCTACAATCTTGGTAAAATCATTTTTGTCCTGTGATGTCCAATTAAAAGAATTGAACGTATTGTATAAATCAAAAACATCATCAAGTGATCCAAATTCAAACAAGTTCAGTTCGAACCCTATAAAATCATCGTAGGTTAAAATTCCTGCATAATTATAAAACGCAATAAACTCGTAAAATTTATCGCTTGAATTAGCTCTATCAACAAGACGATTGTATTCGTCGGTGTCGTATACAATATCTACATTTGAAAGCACTAAATTTCCATCTTCAACAATTGCATGCTTGTATTTCTTATTACTGACAATTTCATTTACAAAAAGTTCGGTCATTTTCATTATTAATTAGAGTGATTAAAAGTTCAGGATAGGAGCTGCTAACCTGATTTGAGAATAGGCGAAAGATATGCTTTTTTTGTAGAAACTATAATAATTTTAAACAACGCAAGAAAATCTAAGTAAGTCTTTTTGGCTTCCAGAACTACTTATTTTCCCTAAAATCTAAGCAAAAGTCTTCAAATTTCCAGACATGACCACGAATCTCACTTAGGAGGTCTTTCAAATCTTCAGAATATTCAGATACTCCGTAATTCATTTCTAATTCCGTTTGGATTACCGCTAGCGAACGTCCAATATAATTTATTTCTTTTTTAAGTTCATCGATTCTAATATCGTCAAATTCACGATTTAATCCTTCAAACTTAATTCCTGTCGCATATTTATCCTTCTTTAAGATGTATTCGAATTCATTAACCTTTTCAAATCCCACTTTAAGGGCAAGCCTTTCAGAAGCTTTTGCATTATCCAGACCAATTTCTGCAGGCTTAATTGAAATTTTTTGCTCATCGCGATCCTTAAACAAATGAAATAGAATTGTTTCCCGTAATGACTTTGAAAGAAAACCGTTTGACCTGAACTCTGGGATTACTATCCAATGTAGATCGTGAGACATATCTAAAACCGCCGCGACATAATTTCCTAGATCATTTTTAATAAAATAAAATGAGTAAGGCAAGTCGGGGGAGAAAATAGCATCTGTCTTGGAAGGTGTATTTTCCCAAACCTTTGCATAATCGACTTCATGTGTTAATGGTCTTAGAAATATTAAATTCTTTTGTTCCCGATTATTGAGCTTCTCAATGATCGCAATTAGATTTTGGTCTGTCATGATTGTTTTAAAACTTTACCAAGTATTAAGGTTTTCAAACAAAGCTCCTAATTTTACGGTTTCAATTTCATATTGCGCTGAAGTTTTGGGTAAGTTAAATTTCTCTACGTTTTTGTCATCCATCAGATTTGCCCAATGCGCAGGATGATTTTCAAGAACTTTTTTACCGCCTAAATTGTTCTCAATCAGATTGAGAATTTTCATTCCTAAACCATGTTTACCATCGTTAGGAACTTCTTTGGCTTTGTCATTTTTGCGTAGCCATAGAATTAATTCATCAGCGCCAATTTTAATTTTTGTTGACATAGTTTTAATTATTTCGAGTTTATAATGAGCGATTTCTCTATCAATCTTCTTTTTGGGAGCAATCTTTTATATACGAGCAGCACATAGGTAGCCATCATCAATTCAATCCCGTACATATCAATTATGTTTCTTTTTAGTAGAAGACTTAGTGTTTTTAAATACTCACTGTCTTGGGATAAACTGCTATAGTTATCGGTACTTATTGTTTCCTGAGATTCAATCAATATTAAATCCAAGTCATCATGATAACCACCATGAGCAATTTTATGCCTCACAGGTTCCACATTTTTCATCAAAATAGTCAAACCCTGAAGAAGTTGCTCAAGGTCTGTAAAGCCGTTTTTTTGAATTTGGATCTTTAAGTTTCTTTCTAAACCAACATTTTCTTTCAGATCAATTTTATAGGTTCGATTTAAGAGTTTTAAAATCAAATCTTTAAAGGTTGTTAAACGAAGAAAATAAGTTTCTATGTGATAGCGTACAAATGCGGCATTTTTTACTTTATGATTTTCAAAAATTTTATCATCCAATCTTTCACTTAGAAAAAACCTACTGAGCCTTAATGTTTCAAGCAAAGACGAAATTCTCAGGCAAATTTCCAGTACCTCTTTTTGGTAAGAATCCTTTGCACTTAGATGTTTTCTAGGTTTAGCTGATTTTGTCAAGTATAATTTTGGAGCTCTTTTTCTTAAGGATTTAAAAAACGGGCTATCATCGATTGGAATTTCTTTTTCTTTAGTATGAGGCATAGTAAGAGGATGTTCTTATTCTAATTTAATGTTATCCAATCTAAAAGCACAAAGTAGTCCATCTTCAGTTCCACCAATTAAAATTGACGTAATAATTCCTTCTGGATCCGCAATTGGCGAACCGCTTGCGCCCCGGTAAAATTCATCACCTTGAAATATCTGCGGTTTGAAATAATTGACATGTTCTTCTTGCTTAACTAATTCCAATCCCAATTCGTAACAGCTATATGATGGTAATGTAGTAATATCATTCCTTTCAACAAACTCTAAATAGTCATTTACGACTGAAAAACCATACGCTTCTTCTTGCTCTGCAGCAATAAATTCATGATTATAAACAGCAAATGACACACCTTCATATTGCTCCATTTCTTCTTGATAAATAGCTATTGGCAATTCGCTGTAAGCATAATCAATATCATCATTATTATAAAAGACTTTAAACTCTCCAGCATTTATTTGTAAAATTTTCCCGTCTTTGACAATCTTAGTTTCAATAAAAGATCCTTTTTGTGGAAGTTTATGGCCGGCAGTAATCACGATTGGAATACTATCTAACGTTTTTTTATAGAGAAAACCTGAACATCTACCTATTAAATGCCCTTCTTCGTCAAAACTTGTGATTCGGACAGTTACGTTTGTCATCAAATCTAAAAACTTTAAAATATTTTTTTCCAATTTACTCATGTAGTTAGAATTCTTAAATATAGTTGTTAAATATTTCTTCCAACTCTTCCGTCGGGTGAAAGCCCAATTCTATCTTTTCATGTACAAATAAACCATCTTCATAAGTTATTTCCGTAAGTGAATGAGGCAAATCCTTGTTTGAAATTTTTTCCTGCAATTGAGCTATGGGTACGGGAATATATTCACCATTATCACTTTCTCTCCATACATAAGCAGACTTTGTCATTACAAATAAAGATTGTCTGTCTTTAGAGAATGCGCTTTTCACTACTATATATTCTCCATTGTGGTTTCTGAAGAATGGCGTTCCCTCATTCAAAATATCATGATATGCTTTTAACGGATCGCCTTCAAACGCTTGTGGAGTGCTTGGAAATTCGTTTGGTTTATCACTATGGGTAATAATACGTTGCGCTGCATTAGGAGTTTTAGACATTATATAATTAGGTTGAATAATAGGGGGAGTGTAAACGTTTTCTCGATTAAATATCCATTCTCCTAATGAACCTCCTTTTAAAGGTTTGTAACTATTTGCCCAAGATAACATTCGTTCCAAGCTTATTTTTGCCTCTTCTGCTGAAACGGCACACATCCACTCATAATTTGGGTCTAGAAATTTGTCCCGAAATTTCGAAGGGTCGGCAAGAAATGCTTCAACACTTCCGCAAATAATTTCGATGCGTCTTGCTGTAATTGGGTTAAGTAAAATGTTTTCTAATCTTGTTACCCATCGCAGATTGTCGGGTCGATTATTTTGTTTGTTTGTGTCAATATGATCAACAACATGTTCTTTTGTTGGAGGCTCGCTATGAAATGCAGTCGCAACTATTCGGTGAATTCGAACAGAAGCAATTTCTAAATAACCTGTTTTGGAGTTTAGTTTGCCAAAAGTCCAATTGTTGTCTGTTGGTCTTGGTCGTTTTCCGTCAAGTGGATAGCGTAATACTGTTCCGTTATCACGAACAGAATAGCGCTCATTTTTGTAAATGCATTCACTTTCTTGTATGAAGTCTTCCAAGTCAACCATATTTACTCTTAAAATCTTTTGTCAGTTTGATGTCATAGTAGGCCGTAATATGCTGACCGCTAAAACCTGGCTATATATCACAAATATAGCCCATTACATTCTCTAAAAATTTAATAGGGCATAAAAAAAGATGCTTGCGCACCTTTAATTTATTTTACAATTGTCAAATAATCCAATTTGTTGAGTTTCCACTGTTCAAGTTCCGTATCAGATAAAGGCTTGATCGATAGAATAGTGAATCGTTTTGTGATTTCTCCTTGGTTATCCACTTCATGTTTTCTCGACGAAGTTTTTAAAATATCGAGTCTTATTCTAACAATATCATTGGCAAGAACTTTTTCTGGCAGTAACTCTTGATAAGATTTTAAGTTAAATGCTTTTGCAATTCTTCCCAGCATTCTAATATTGTACTTTGCTTTAATTCGTGGGTTTTCGATGCTTCCAACATATCCTTCAGATACGCCGAGGCGCTGCGCTAATTCAACTTGATCCATACGCGGCTCAGATTTTATTCTCAGTTCACGTACTTTCTCAATAATGTAAAAGTCTAATTCGGATATTATTATCTCTATAACCATAGTTCATATATCATAGAGCAATGAAGGAATTACATTATTTAATTTCACATATATATGTGTATGTAATGTTATTTTTTTATATTTGCGATAATTCATTTATGAATTGTAATTTTGCGATACTTCATTTAAAATATTTGAAGCATTCGCTTTGAATCTCGTTTTTGAAAACTGGTACTTTTTACGCACACGAGATGATAAGTAGACTGCTCACGCTTAACGGCGTGGGCTCACTTATTCGTGTGCAGGGTATACCAGTACCTCAAAAGCGTCTAAGCTGAGTTCCACGCCTATTTTTTTGGATAAACCCAGGGCTCACTCAGAAACATTCTTAGCGCACTTCTTTATTTTCTTTTGCAGTTTCACAAATCAAAATTTGTCTAACTACTAAAACTTCATGCCTATGGTGCAATAATTTTTAGCCACAATAAAGCCTGGGCCGCGATTAATTTTCAATTTGGGTTAGTTAAGTCGTGGTTCAGGTTATTATCAAAAAAAGCCCTCTGGCTGGTCGGCAAACTAACACAGAGGACTTAGAGTACAAACAAAACTTTCGTTTCACTTTAACCAAACCAAAATTATGAAAAACTCTTCATTAATTAAGGGTTGGCGCTGCCAATGTGCAATACTCATTTGCATTGTGTTGTTAAGCAGCTGCCCGTCCTTCGCTACAAGCCATACAGAATCAGTCAAAAGTTCAAAGTCAAAAGTTGAAAGAGGGCTGCCGCCAAGCTGCATACCTGACAGCCACTGGCTGTCCTCCTCTATATCGCATATGCACAGGGTGACAGAAGCGCAACAACAAATTACTATCACAGGAAAAGTTACTTTTGACAATATGCCGATGGCTGGTGTAACAATAACTGTCAAAGGGAAAACTATTACAGCTATTTCCGGAGAAAACGGAAATTATTCAATAACGGCTGAGCCTATAGATACTTTAATCTTTAGTTATACAGGATTTAAAAGCGTTGAGGTTCCGATAAACGGACGCTTAATTATCAACACGGAATTGCAGGAAGATGTGACTTCGCTAAAAGAAGTAACAATAAATGCAGGCTATTATTCCGTAAAAGACAAAGAGCGTACCGGAAGCATTTCGAAAATTACATCAAAGGATATTGAACAGCAACCAGTGTCGAACGTGCTAGCTACAATGCAAGGCAGGATGGCAGGCGTGAATATTACTCAAACAACCGGAGTTCCCGGCGGAGGGTTTGATATCCAAATACGGGGACTGAACAGTGTTCGGCGTAACGGCAACGACCCACTTTATGTAATTGACGGCGTTCCGTATTCAAGCGAACCCATCGGAAGCGGGCAAAATTCAGCCGTTCTTCCCACACAACCCAGCCCGCTAAACAGCATCAACCCAGATCAGATAGAGAGCATAGAAATCCTGAAAGATGCTGATGCAACTGCAATCTACGGTTCGCGCGGCGCTAATGGCGTGGTGCTGATCACTACCAAAAAAGGCAAAGCCGGTAAGACACGCTTTACCGCTAACGTATCGACCGGTGTGGGCAGAGTCACCCGATTTATGGACTTGCTTAATACAGAGGAATATCTTGCGATGCGTAACGAAGCTTTATTGAATGACGGTTTTACTGAAGCTCCTGATTATGCCTACGATGTAAACGGAACATGGAATCCGACACGCTATACCGACTGGCAAAAGGAACTATTGGGCGGAACTGCGGTTATTACGGACGCGCAGGCTGGAATATCCGGCGGGTCGGCACAAACGCAATTCTTACTCAGCGCCAACCTTAACAGACAGACGACGGTGTTCCCCGGGGATTGGAATTATAAAAAAGGGAATGTACATGTTAGCATTAACCATGAATCTGATAATAAACGCTTTCATTCCGTGTTTACTGCGGGTTATACCGTGCAGAACAACCTACAGCCGAGGACTGACCCGACGCTAACGGCTTTGGCGCTCGCACCAAACGCACCGGCGCTTTATGATGCGGCCGGCAATATTAACTGGGAAGGCAGTACCTGGAATAATCCTTTGGCTGACCTGATACCTCAGTATGAAGCCAAAACGTATGACCTTATAGCAAATTCTGTACTTTCATATGAACTATTCAAAGGACTTGAAATTAAATCTAGCTTCGGTTATACGGCTCTCACCAACGATGAAGTCACAACCATACCATCAACACGGTTTGATCCTGCCGGAGGCATCGGTCCCGAGTATTCGTCGCTTATCTTAGGAAGGGCGGCACGACGGTCATGGATAGTTGAGCCGCAGCTCAACTGGCGGAAGGAAATCGGAAGAGCAAAAATAGATGTACTTTTTGGCGGTAGCATGCAATCACAAAACGGCAGCTTGCTCACACAGATCGGCTCGAACTTTTCGAGCAACAGTCTTATCTATAATCTGGCGTCGGCGGCAACGATTAACACTCTTATAAGCGCGGATTCGGAGTACAAATACCAAGCATTTTTCGGTCGCGTGAATTTCAACTGGAAAGATAAATACATTGTGAATCTTACCGGCAGACGCGACGGTTCGAGCCGTTTTGGGCCAGGTAGACAGTTTGCAACATTTGGGGCTGTTGGTGGCGCATGGTTATTTTCAGAAGAAAGCTTTTTAAAAGACAATAAGGTACTGAGCTTCGGTAAACTGCGCGCAAGTTACGGCATTACCGGCAACGACCAGATCGGTGATTACCAATACCTGGAAACGTATCAATCGACCGGCGTGAATTATAATGGGGTTATCGGGCTTCAGCCTGCGCGACTATACAATCCTGATTTCGGATGGGAAACCAATAAGAAATTTGAGGTCGGACTTGAAACCGGATTTTTGCAAGATCGATTATTTCTTACTGCCGCCTATTACAGCAACCGCTCGTCGAACCAGCTGACGGGAATGCCGCTGCCGGGCACGACCGGATTTACAAGCATGACGGCAAACCTCGATGCTACTGTAGCGAATACAGGAATGGAACTTACGCTTCGAACGGTTAATTTCCAACATAAGAATTTTAGCTGGACGACAAGCATAAACCTAACTGTAGCAAAGAATAAACTGCTGTCGTTCCCGAATCTTGAAAGCTCAGTTTATAAGAACATGTATGTAATCGGAGAGCCATTGAACATCAAAAAAGTTTACCATTCTACCGGCGTTGACCCACAAACAGGGCTGTATACTTTTGAGGATATGAATGGCGACGGCGCAATTACAACGAGTGATAAAACACAGGTAGCTGACCTGTCGCCAAAATACTTCGGCGGCCTTCAGAACTCATTTCGCTATAAACGGTGGCAGCTCGATTTCCTATTCCAATTCGTAAAGCAGGACAATTATAACGAAACAGCTTTCTTTTTCTTACCCGGAACAATGTCGAACCAACCGGCTAGCGCTTTAGATCATTGGCAACAAGCGGGCGATGTTGCCGCGCACCAGGTTTTTACCGATGGAATGAACTTCGAGGCATTCGATAATTACGACAGATATTATAACAGTGACGCGGCAATAAGCGACGCTTCATATGTAAGACTAAAGAACCTTTCTATATCATTTGACGTGCCGGAAAACCTGCTTCAATACGTGAAGTGCAAGCTGTATTTTGAGGGACAAAACCTGATCACATTTACCAATTACCGTGGCGCGGACCCGGAATTTCAATCGTCTGGCTACCTGCCGCCGTTGCGTGTACTTAGTGCCGGGGTCCAATTATCGTTTTAACCTATTAGAAAAAATATTATGAAATATTACCAAAACCACAATATTTATGTCTGGAACCCAAAGAGGGCATTACTCAGGCTGCTATACTCTGCCGGATATTTACTAGCCATCATGGTACTGTTGTATTCGTGCGATGACTTCGTGGAAGTAGACTTCCCAAAGAACCAACTAAATTCAGACCACATATTTGAAGAAAAGGGCACGGCGACCGCGGCCATGACTGATATCTATTCAAAAATCCGGGATAACGGATTGTTGACAGGATCGCAACAAGGTATTAGTATGGGATTGGGATTATACACTGACGAGCTTAAATATTACGGCAGTTCGATGAACGGCCTTCAAATGTTTTACAACAATACGCTTATAGCTCCTAACATTGATATCGCAAGCTATTGGAACGATTCGTACAACCAGATTTACTCCGCAAACATGGTTATTGAAGGCGTAGATCGTTCCGTAAAGTTGCCGCAGACTGATAAGGACCAACTAAAAGGCGAAGCTTTGTTTGTCAGGGCATTGGTGCACACCTATCTTGCCGGGGTTTACGGAGATGTGCCATATATTAAAACTACAGAACCGTCAATAACGCTACATGTAGCGCGATTACCTGTTGACGTGGTGTATTCACAGGCAATCGACGATTTAAATGCCGCCATCGAATTACTCCCCGAAAACTATATCGGAGATTCGCGGGTGCGACCAAACAGGTTTGCTGCCTATGCGTTGCTAGCACGAGTAAGCCTTTATGCAGGCCAGTGGGATGTAGCCTCGAATGCCGCTTCAGCAGTTATGAATAATACAGCGTTGTATTCCTACGAATCGGATTTAGACAAGATATTCAAGAAAGAAAGCACTTCAACTATCTGGCAACTCAGCCCGAATACGCCGGGTGCAAATTCGCTGGAGGCAACGGCTTTTATTTTTACATATACGCCACCATCGCTGGCAGCGCTTAGCGATGATCTTTTGAATGCTTTCGAACCAGGTGACCTGCGGAAAACAAAATGGACTTCGGCCGTGAGCAACGGTACAGACACCTATTACGAGCCTTACAAGTACCACGAGCGAAATAATACAGGTACAACCGTTGAAATGTCAGTTGTATTAAGGCTTGGCGAACTGTATCTGATCAGGGCTGAAGCCCGCGCGAGAGCGGGCGAATTAATTGGAGCCAAGGAGGACCTTAACGTAATCAGAGCGACTGCGGGTTTGCCTGATACTACTGCGATGACGCAAGATGAAATCCTGACGGCCATATTGCATGAAAGGCAGGTAGAATTGTTTACGGAATTCGGGCACAGGTTTTTTGACCTGAAAAGGTTTGGCAACATCAATTCCGTTTTGTCTTCAGCGAAGATTGGCTGGGATGACCGGGATATATTGTTCCCGATTCCGCTCGTGGAGTTAAACCTGAACCCAAACCTGAATCCACAAAATCCGGGATATTGATCATGTTTCCATTTATGAAGATAAATTTAGTTATTATTTTGAGTTTGATTTTTTCGACCTGCCCGTCCTATGGGCAGGTTCAGAAAACCAAGCAGCTGCTGCCTGAAGATTACGTTTTGTGGAGTACAATTAATGAACTTGGTATTTCTGATAATGGTGATTGGTGCAGTTATCAATTATCTTATTCAACAGGAAACGACACGTTATTTGCAAAAAGCACTGCTCGAAACAAAATGTACGCGTTTGCAAATGGCACAGACGGCTCCTTTAGTGGCAATAGATGGTTTGGGTGCCTTGCCAATGATAAAGTTACACTCTTAAATCTTGAAACCGGAAAAATTGAAAGCTTTAGAAGCGCTGATCGTTACGCGTTTGCCGAGAATGGCCAATATTTAATAATGCATATTGAAAAGCCAGGGCAGCAAAGTCTTATTATACGGAATTTGATTTCCGGTCAGGAATCGCAGATAATGGATGCCGATAAATTTGCTGTCAGCCCGAATTCAAAGTTGGTAGCGGTTGTTGTTAAAGGGAAGGAAGGTAACGAAGTTCTCAATATTAGGTTGGATAGCCAAGTTATGATAAGCACAGTGATTAAAAGCGCATATGAAAGTTACCAGACATTAGTTTGGCAGGATAACAGCGCGTCTTTTGCTTTTTCCAGTATGACAACTGGTAGCAGTCAAGCTGTCTCCATTTCGCTTTACAAAACCATTGGCAACAAGCTATTCACATTTGATACGCGCACTGAACGACAATGGGAACAAAGTCGGGTACTTAGCTGTAATACAACGTCTTCAATAGCGATATCTGATGATGGAGAACGCGTGTTTTTCACTTCGATGAAAAAGGTGACGGATATGCCATCAGGCAACTCGGTTGAAATCTGGAATGCTGCCGATAAAGATCTTTGGCATTACAGAATGCGTGGGTGGAATCATAGCGGTCAAGAGTTTGTTTGGTGGCCCGAGAAAGGAACAATCAGTATGATTGGAACAGATGGGCAAATCACCGGTAAAGTTAGCGGAGACCAGAAATATTTTCTGACGTATGATCCTGCGCCATATAAACCATCATTTAAGTTTACTCCAGACCTTGATATTTATATTACTGAACTGCAAAGTGGTAAGATTTCATTGTTTTTAGAAAAGCAATTCGGTGAGTTTGAAGATATGGAGATGTCTCCTGATGGACGATATATTTGCTATTATAAAGAAGGTAATTGGTGGGCATACGACATACTGCAGAAAAGACATCATACGCTTACTGACCATATAGTTCCTGAGTTTGCGGGACCTTATCTGCAGATGCCCGGAGTTGCACTGCCATATGGGCTTGCCGCATGGACAAGCGACAAAAAATCTGTATTACTTTATGATGCTTTTGATATTTGGGAAATAGCGTTGGAAGGTAATCGAGCGCGCCGGCTAACGAGGGGCCGGGAGGAAAAAAAGGTGTATAGGATTTCAGCGGCGACCTTTGAAAACCATTCAGAGAATTCGGTGAAGTTTAATCGGATTGCATCAGTTGATTTTCGGAAGGGCATCATTCTAGAGGGTAACAAATCTGACGGAAGCTCGAACGGGTTTTACAGCTTATCAGGTAACGGGAGTATTCGGAGTCTAATCTTTGGAAAAGAGCAATTGACGAAGCCGATTAAATCTAAAAATGGTGAATTGGTATTCGTAAGAGAAGACTATAACTGCCCGCCCGAAATCGTCAAAGTCAGTATTGCGTCTGAAATCAGTAAAACGGTTTACCGAAGCAACCCGCAACATGACCACTACGGATGGGGCAGGTCTGAATTGGTGACTTTCCGAAATGAGAAAGGAGAGGAACGATCTGCTGTACTGTTTTATCCATTTGACTACGACCCTTTGAAAAAGTACCCGATGGTTGTAAAAGTTTATGAAGATCTTATGAATACACTACACCGCTATATCAATCCCAGCCTGAATAATGACGACGGCTATAATACGACCAATTTGACGAGTAACGGTTATTTTGTTCTGCACCCGAATATAGTATATGTGCATGGCGCTAGAGGAATATCGGCAGCAAATTGTATCGTAGATGCTGCAGAAGCTGTCATTAGATACGCCTCTATTGATAGGAGCCGTATTGGCATCATCGGACATTCTTTTGGAGGCTATGAAACGTTTTTTACCATAACACAGACGCGGTTATTTGCTGCGGCAGTTGCCGGTGCAGGGATTTCTGATATCAGTACCAGCTATCTTTCTATGGGATGGAATTTTTCACGTCCGGAAACGTGGCGTTTTGAGTATGAGCAGGGAGGTATGGGAATTCCGCTATATGAGAGTCCGGGAAGCTATAGGGATAATTCTGGGATAACTTATGCCGACAGGGTACAGACACCTTTGCTATCGTGGACAGGTGCCAATGACCCAGAGGTTGACCCATCCCAAAGTATGGAATTTTATATGGCTATGCGCAGGCTGCAAAAAGACCATATCATGATTCGCTATCCGAATGAAGGCCACAGCCTACTGAAACCGGAAAATGAAATCGACCTCACCGTTAAAATCATGCAATGGTTTGACCATTATCTTAAAGGCAGGGAAAAGCCCGCATGGTGCGAGGTGCAGTAGTACTTTATATAAATAGCAATGCAGTTCCAAATTTTGGAACTGCATTGCATTTTTTGGCGTATAACAATTTACGGTCTTTCGTAAAGCGTGACCGGACATTGCATGTCCGTTTCATTGACTTTACCCCACAGCTGAATCGAGCCTACTTTACAGATCGGATTTACCTCGATTCTACAAGTCTTTGTCGCGTGGCAAGGATCCTCTGTAGAGATGAACCTGTAGGCAGTCTTGTCAAGTAAAACTTTGGCATCTTTCATGGAAGTTGTGGTGAATGCCAGACCGAAACCGAAGATCATAACTGCCAATGGCATCATGAATCTTTTGAAAAAATTTGTTTTCATAATATAATTATTAATAGATGACGGCTTACTCTTTTTTACAGGTTTTCAGCCTTATCCCTGATACTGCGCGGTATACTTTAATTTATTGTTGGTGCCTATTAAATGGATTATGGCTTTTCATAGAGTACTTCGATACATTGGAAATCACTTTCATTCAATTTTCCCCACAGCTGTGCAGTTCCTGATTTACAGATTGGACCAAGTGAGTTAGAGCATAGCTTTGTGGCTTGACAAGGGTCGGCCGCAGAAACGAAGCGATAGCCAATCTTGTCAGACAGAACTTTGTGGCCAGTCATTGATGTCGTCATACATGCGCCTGTAAATCCTAATACCATAACGATAGCAGAGATTGTAATCTTCTTTAGAGAATTTGTATTCATAATCGTGCGTTTTGAAATTAATTTTATTTTATTTTTTTATTGACAGTCATGTGCTCGCGCAACTTATAGCAAACCATTTTGTTATGCACCAAAGCAAACAGATGGTTACCGCTAACTAAAAAAGCTTGCATTGATTCCCTACCGATGTTAAAGACCGGGAAACTTGATTGATAGGATTGATCGTTAATATCATAAACATCAATAATACTGGCACGCTTCCACATATCCTCTGATTCGCCGACGCCGGGCAAGGCGGAGTGTACGAATAACAGCCCGCCATCTGCGGTACTGTTGTTGTTTACTACCAATGGAGGTTCTGAAAAAGTGCGGTACTTCCTGCTGTTTACTTTGACTATTTTGACATGCGCCTTGCTGACGGTGTCTATTGTATTGCCACGTGCAGCTAATTTTAATCTTGCATCTGCAACCCAATATTGATTTCTGTACCTGTAGTTATAGACAATCTGACGCAAGTCGTTATCGACCATCAGATATCCATCTGTATCAAAAATACCGTCGAACTGCTTTTCCAACAAGGCGGGATTATATTTTGTATTGGTAGTATCAGACAAATTAACCATACCCATCAGGCTTTCACCCGTTTTAGGTGTGATATACCGTATTGCGAGATTTACAGAATCTATTGGCACCACGTGAGAAAAATAATAACCGGAGTGTAACCGGATTTTTGCCTTCCAGTCCGTAGTACTTCCCTTAAAAATATAGGGGATTGTTCCTTCAAAGACAAAAAATACATTGCCCAAAACTCTGATCTGGGGTAATTTAAAAGGTAGGTTAGTAGGTGTCAGCTGTATTTTGTAGGATGTCGTTTTGTGCGTTGTAGTGTCGACAACTGTCATAAGTAAAGGAGCTGTAGAATTTCCGAGATATACTTT
>NZ_JBSRVI010000188.1:0-65303 GCF_055134445.1 Arcticibacterium sp. | reverse complement strand
GTGCTGCTCTGGTAGATGATAAAATAACAAATGGTGAGCAGATAGGTCTTTTAGAAGGGATTCCTTTCGGAATAAAAGATGTTTACCTTTTGCAGGGAGAGCCCGCTTCTGCGAGTTCAGATTTTCTGAAGACTTATATCTCTCCTTATACCGCTACCGCGATTCAAAAATTATTGGATGCGGGTGCCATACCCATAGTGAAAGAAAACTGTGATAGTTTTGGCCACGGTAGTAGCACAGAGAATACGGTTTTTGGCTCTGCCAAAAACGCATTGGACGAAAAGAAAGTAGCAGGAGGCTCAAGTGGAGGAAGTGCTGTGAACGTAGCAAAGAGTTACACCGCTTTTTCTATTGGTGGAGATACCGGTGGGTCTATCCGTCAGCCAGCTGGATATAATAAGGTATATGGTTTAAAGCCAACTTACGGACGTATTTCTAGATACGGTTTAATGGCCTATGCTTCATCTACAGATACCGTAGGTCCTATCGCGAAAAGTTTAGAGGATATCAGAATTGTGTTGAACTTGTTGAGTGGGAAAGATTACCACGATCAAACCACACTAGAAACTACGCCAGTTTCTAAGGATACACTTGGAAATACAGCTAAGGCAAAAACACTAAAAGTTGGGTATTACAGAAACTTCATTCAAACAGAGGCCTTAGATGCAGGTATTAAAGCAGATTTTAAGGCTTTGATAGAAAAATTGAAAGCAGATGGCGTTTCGGTAGTGGAATTGGATTTTTATGAGAGTGATACTTTGGTGTCTACTTATTATACGTTGGCCATGGCAGAAACGGCTTCCAATTTGGCAAGGTTAGATGGAACAAATTACGGAGAACGCAAAGAGGGGAGTAACTTGAAGGAGATTTACGCCCAAACACGGTCTGATAATTTTACGGAAGAAACCAAAAGAAGGATTGTGGGTGGTAATCAGGTTTTATCTACGGGGCACTCTGAAGCTATATACCTTAAAGCAAGAGCCATTAGAAACGAGATTTCTAGCAAATTCTCATCGGATTTTGAGAACGTGGATATCATATTGTCACCAGTGACACCGCAGCCAACACCTCTTATTGGAGATAATTTAAAAGACCCATTGGCCATGTACCTTTCTGATGCTTACACGGTAGGTTTTAGTTTGGGAGGCTTGCCAACGCTTACCGTACCGCATGGTACAGAAACCGGTCTTCAAATAACCGCAGATAAAAAGCGTGAAGATAAAGTTCTTCAGTTCGCTAATTACTTGAATGAGTTAGGGCTTAGTTGATGTTTTAATAGACAAGGACTCTCAATGGTTAAATGATAAAAGGAGTTAATGTTTCAAGGGATTAATGTTTTAATGATTCAATGATTTAATGCTCCAATGATAAAAGGGGTTAATGTTTTAATGATTCAATGATTCAATGCTCTAATAATAAGAGTTCAGGGTTTTAATGATACAATGATTAAATGTTCTAATGATAAAAGGGGTTAATGTTTTAATGATACAATGATTCAATGTCTCAAGGGATTAATGTTTTAATGATAAAAGGTTTCAATGCTCCAATGATAAAAGTTCAGGGTTTTAATGATACAATGATTAAATGTTCTAATGATAAAAGGGGTTAATGTTTTAATGATACAATGATTTAATGCTCCAATAGTAAGAGTTCAGGGTTTTAATGATACAATGATTCAATGTTCTAATGATAAAAGGGGTTATGGATTTAATGTTTCTGGGATAGAATTCATGAGGGACGCGATGTTTTAATTTAACCTTAAGTATGTATGAGTGAGAAAAGTATTTTTATAGAGAAGATGAAAACAAGGACAAAGAAATTTGCCGTTGATTTGATTTTTCTTTGTGATACTTTGAAAAAAAATAAAGCATCCTCTGTAATAACATACCAATTGATTAAATCTGCCACTTCTACAGGAGCTAATTATAGAGCAGCTTGTAGAGCGAGATCGAAAAAAGAGTTTTTTAGTAAAATCTGTATAGTGGAAGAAGAAGCGGATGAAACGGAATACTGGCTTGAAATCATTAAAGAAACGAATTTGTCAGACAGTAAAGAAGAGCTTGAAAGACTCTTGGTAGAAGCGAACGAAATATCTCGAATTATAACAAAAGCTAAAGACACAACTTACAATAATTAAAAGGTGAATTATTTAAGCATTGACGCATTAATTCATTGACATATTAGAATATTGGGGTTACCAAAAAATAGAAAATGGTACAAGATTTAGAAAAACAATTAGAGCAACACGGCCTTGAGGTAGTCATTGGCTTAGAAACTCATATCAGACTTAATACTAAAACCAAGCTTTTTTGTGCCTGCCCAAATGCAGAAGCAGAAGAGCCTAATACCAATATATGTTCTGTTTGTACAGGACAAATGGGCGTATTACCCGCTATCAATAGTGAGGCTATTAGAAAAGCCATCATTTTTGGAAAAGCGGTAAATTCTACTTTTTCAAATGGTGTTATTTGCTGGGATAGAAAACATTATGAATATCCTGATAATCCAAAGAACTTTCAGCTGACACAGTTTCAAAAACCTATCATTCCTGATGGCGAAATAAACTGTTACAGAGATAATGGAACTACTTTTTCGGTGCAGCTTGAGCAAGTTCACCTAGAAGAAGATGCCGCCAAGCTGATGCACGAGCGTAAGCAAACATTGGTAGACTTTAATAAAGGTGGTGTTCCATTGATAGAAGTGGTGACCAAACCATGTATCAAAACCTTAAAAGATGCAGCTACGTATGCTCAATATGTGCAGCGTATTGTTCAGAATCTAGGAATTTCAGAAGCAAACCTTGAAAAAGGGGAATTTAAATCTGACGTTTCGGTTTCTTTAAGAAAAATAGGAACAGACGACTTAAACCCTAGAACAGAAATAAAGAACTTGAATTCCTTCAAGTTTATGGTGGAGGCTCTAATTGAGGAAGTTAGCAAGCAATTCGCCTATTTTAAAGAGCATAAAAAACCAAGACCAGAACAAACCACTGTACTTTGGGATGAAGCCCTAAAGCAAACTAAGGTGATGCGTACCAAGGAATTTGCTGCGGATTATCGTTATGTTTTAGAGCCTGACATTCCTTTTGTCAATATTGAGAAAGAAGTAGCCGCTACGCAGGTAGACGAGTCCTTATTGCCGTTTGCTATTGAAAGCACATTGATTAATGGAGGTGTAAGACCTCAGGATGCTAAATTTTTCACGTCAGATTCTGTAAGGTCAGATTTGTTTACGGCTATCAATAAAGAGCTAAAAGACACTTCTTTTGTGGCTAAGACTTTATTGAACAATCTGAAACCAGAAGATTATACGTCTATCACAAATTCGGCAAGCCTGATTAAGGTTTTTGCTGCTTTACAATCTGGAAGTATTACGCAAATTTTGCTTCAAAATGCTATTAAAGAGCTGATTCAAAACCCAAATTTTGATTTTCAGACTTACTTTAAAGAGCATAGCATTTCAAACGATACATTAGCAGAGACCATCAACGCCGTGATTGCGGATAACAAAGAGACTGCCGATGAGATTAAAGCCGGAAACCAAGGTAAAGCCGGGATTTTAGTAGGTAAAGTATTACAGACGGTTGGTAAAGGTGCCAATGGTAAAGTGGTGCGTGAGATGATTTTGTCGCAACTTAATGCTGAAATGGTAGCGAGTGAAGCAGCCGCCAAGAATGCCAAATCTAGTGGGACACGCCAGAAATCTACGGAATTAGAGGAAGATGTCAGGTTTACAGAAATTGTAGTTAAAGATAAATATAGGACACATCAAATTTCAGAAGTTTCTGAGGCTTTGCTTGAGCAGGAAGTGACACTTTCTGGATGGGTAGCCAGTGTGAGAGATCACGGGGAGTTGGTGTTTATTGACCTTAGAGATAACTCTTACGAGGTGATGCAGATCAGGTTAGATAGAGATAACATCTCTAAAATTGATTTGTTTGCGAAGCTAAAACCTGAATCTGTGATAATGGTAACCGGAAGTGTTATCAAAAGACAAGAGGATGACTTTAACGCGGCCATTAGAACAGGAGAACTGGAATTGAATGCGTCTAATTTAGAAGTACTTAACGCTGCCAGCACTTTGCCATTTGAAATTAAGAGAGCCGCTAAAACGAGTGAAAATGTACGTTTTAGATATAAATATCTGGACCACAGAAGTGCAGAAGCTCGTCAGGCTATTATTAACCGTCATAAGGTTATAAAACTGATAAGAGACGTACTAGACGCTGAGTCGTTTATAGAGGTGGAAACGCCTATTTTAACGGCAGGAACAGATGAAGGAGCCAGAGAATTTATAGTGCCTAGCCGTAAGTTTGCCGGTAAGTTTTATACGCTTCCGCAAGCTCCACAGCAATTTAAGCAAATGCTGATGGTGGGAGGTTTTGAAAAATACTTCCAGATAGCCAGATGTTTTAGAGATGAAGATTCGCGTGGCGATAGACAGCCTGAGTTTACGCAGCTGGATATTGAGATGGCTTATGTGAGCATGCAAGATGTGATTGACATCAATACCAAGTTATTTAACGAGGTGGTTCATAAGGTTTATGGCAAAAAATGGAAACTGCATCCGTTTAAAGTATTGACTTATAAAGAGTCTATGGATAAATATGGCTGCGACAGACCAGATATAAGATTTGGACTGGAAATGCAGGATATTACGGATATTGTAAAAGAAACGGAATTTCAAGTTTTCGCTAAGCCAATAGAAGATGGCGGAATCGTGAAATGTATTAAAGTAGGTGTAGAGTTCCAGAAAACGCGACTTTCAAAAGGGCAGATTGAGAAATTGACGGCTACGGCTCAAAGTCACGGTTTGGGAGGTTTGGCCTATATTATTGTCAACGAAAACGATTTACAGTCGCCTATTATTAAATTCTTAGGAGAGGACGTTTGTGCCAATATTATTAAGGCTACCGATGCCCAAGTAGGGGATATTGTTTTCTTTTCCGCCGCAGATTATAAAACGGCCAATACGGCTTTAGACGCCGTAAGACAAGAGTTGGGCGATATCCTGAAACTTATCAAACCAAAGGAATTGCATCCGGCTTGGGTTATTGATTTCCCTTTCTTTGAAAAAACAGACGAAGGAAGATGGACCTTTACCCATAATCCGTTCTCTATGCCAAAGGTAGAAGACCTAGATAAGCATATGAAGAGCGAAAACGTGGGAGAGATCATAGCTCAGCAGTATGACATGGTGCTTAACGGATACGAGATAGGTGGAGGTTCTGTGAGGGCTCATAAAGCAGAAATTTTGGAGGCTACTTATAAGAACATGGGTTACGATAAGGAGGAGATGATGAAGAGCGTGGGGCAGATGTATACGGCTTTCCATTACGGTGCACCGCCACACGGAGGAATAGCTTGGGGTATAGATAGGTTGATGATGATTTTGGAAAAAAGAAACTCCATTAGAGAAGTGATGGCTTTCCCAAAAACGGGATCTGGCGAAGATTTGCTTTTCAATAGTCCTTCTATTTTATCGGAAAAGAAGATAAATGAACAAAATGTGAAGTCGATTTGAACAATTTGACGTACTAATTTACCTTTTGCTAATCTTGTATTATAATCATTTAGTTTTTCGATTAAACTTTTTATAGATTTGTAACACTAAAAATATTATTTGGTTTTTAGTTTGTTGATGAAGTGTAATTGCGACATGCAGCTCCAGTTTTGTGGGCTGCGTGTTCTGTTTTAGGGCAATCCTAAATTTTACTGTTACTTTTCTCCTCCCAAAACAATTTTAATTGATAGCCTTAAATCAATCAAGCTAAATAGAGGGATTTGCTATATTAGTGTATATTTTTCAATCACAAAAATGCCTAGAATCGAACTTAGAACAGTTATTACAGCTGATAAAGAAATAGTTTTTGACCTTTCTAGAAGTATTGATTTACATAAAATATCAACAGAACAGACAAATGAAGAGGCCGTTGCCGGTAAAACTAGCGGATTGATAGGTTTAGGTGAAAGTGTAACTTGGAGAGCAAGGCATTTTGGAGTTTATCAAAATCTAACATCAAAAATTATGGAATTTGAAAAGCCAAAATACTTTGTAGATGAAATGCAAGAAGGTGCTTTTTCAGGATTTAGCCATGAACATCATTTTTCTGATTTTGAAAATGGCACTCTAATGGTCGACGTATTTGAGTATACATCTCCTCTAGGTATTTTGGGTAAATTAGCTGATGTGCTATTTCTTGAAAATTATATGACAGATTTATTATCAAAACGAAATCAAATTATTAAAGAATTTGCTGAAACGGATAAGTGGCGAAAAATATTAATCAATTAAGAGGTCGCGTTTTAGTCTTTGCTCTTCGAAGCTTGTAGCTTCGAAGGAGTGTTTGCAAGCCTCTGGCTTGTGAGGAGGTAATGTTTTCGGTAGGTATAAATTAAGGCATATGATTATCGCAGCTGCTAAGCTAGAGGCTTAGTAATGGGAATTAATGAAATATTGAATAATGAAAAAAAACTTAGTCATTTTGGTGATTACACTTCTTACCTTAAATGTTTCTTGTACTGTTAGACCGAAATTGGCACTTATGCCAACAAATAATGATGGCGGATACCTTTTAGAGATGATAAATTCAAAAGGAAAACCAACTAATATTTCAGGAACTATTTACGATAAAATAACTGGTTTACCTCTTAGTCATTCAGTAGTAACTATGGGTTGTTTAAAAGTAAAAACAACAGAAAGTGGTGAATATACTTTTAGTGCAAATGGACCTTTAAGTGTCAAGGTTTTTCTTTCGGCCATCTCTGTAGGATATCTGGAAGTGGAAACACGAATGTTTGATTTTAAAACTGAAGCTATTAAATGTGATTTCTTCTTAGTTGAAGATAGGAGACCCTTAATAGAATGTGTGGAGATTGGTGGGCTTTCCAATTAGCAAACTTACTTTTCAAAGCTTGTAGCTTCGATGGAGTGTTTGCAAGCCTTTGGTTTGCCGGAAGGTAATGTTTTCGGAAGCAAGTGATTAAAGCGTATCAGCCTTAGGCTGATTATATCGGGAATGAACACGCAATATAAAAATGGAGAAAATAAAGGTACTTTTAAAATTAAGCGGTTTAGCTATTTTTCCTATAGGAATATCAATACTTATGGCTCCAGCAGTGGGATTTTTATTTCTAATAGTCACCCCTATTTCTCTTTTAGTAATGGAATATTATTATCTGAAAAGTTATGGTAATAATGGGTTTTCTGAAGGATTTTTGGACAATATATATTTATCCGTAATTATTTACTTGAGCGTTGCAATCCTATCGATACTCAATTCTACCATGTTAAATCACTCATATAGAATTTCAAGACAGTTAGATTTAAGCATTCATTTAAAATCTTATTTACTGCTTCTAGGTGTATTGATGCTATGCTGGTTTATAGTTTATGCTATTTTCAGTCGGTCTCAAAAGTTTAGAGGTGGAAAATGAAAATTTACCTCAAAGTGATTAATTTGCTCTGCGTTTTGTTTACGATGCTAGGCTAAAGGAAGAGTGAGCAAGCAAAAAAGAGAAACCCCGACCGCAGCGTGGTCAAAGGTTTAGTCAGCAGAACCAATCAATCTTCAAAAGTCTGATACCGCTCTTTTAAGTCGTTTAGGTCGTTTATTTCTTTGATGCTTTCTTCTGCTAGTCTTTTGACCATATCGGCGTGTGTTTTTATGGCTTTATGGTGTTCCTCTATGGTCGCAAAATTCTTTAGGGTTTTAAGACCCTCCATGAGTTTAATCAACACCGACGGATTTCCTGCTGCGTATTGCCTAATCTGGTTAAAAGAAGCGTCCATGAGGCCTTTAAAATCTAGGTTTTTAGCAATAACCCTGAGTTGATCTTCATCATCATATCTGTATTTCGACGGAAACTGAATTTGCGTTAATCGGCACATGGTGGCCGTCAAGTTATCTATGCAGGCTATGGCCGTAAATGGGTCATTGATACCAGGCGATAAGGCTCTGGCGGCTATCTCCACCATTTGTAATATGGAGAACTCAGCATCTTGGTCGGGTGACCTTTGATTTCCTAAAACCAACATGTTTTGGAGCGAACTAAGCTCATCTGGCTGAATGGGTTTTGATGCGTAAAGCATACCGACCGTAAATCCTTTGACTAAATAACTGCCAGGTCTAGCATCCATAATGAGTAGCTGGTTTTTATCCTTCATGGTACGAATTAAGCTATCCGCATCTATGAATTGTAAATATCCATTTTTCGGGGCTAGAACTGGCATATTATATTCATAATGGTCTAAAATCTGAGTCATATCAGGTTCTTTACGAGTAGGTTCTCCTAATGTAATTTCCTGTGGAAAAAGAGACTCAAAGTTTTTTGAGAGTAGTTCGGAGATGTCAGCTATCACAGCATCGGCCTGTATTTTGATGGCGATATGATGTATGAAAATGATAAGCAGAATAATATTGGCGATGGTAGCCAAAAAGGCTGCAAAAACGGATAGCGTAGGAATAAAAGAGATGCTGTCGTTATCTCTGACGGCATTGAGAATAATTAGGCAATAAAGGTATGTAGATACATAGGTACCGAGCACCACTTGATTAAGCCGCTCGTGCATAAAGTTGCGGAGCAGCCGAGGTCCAAACTGCGACGAAGCCAAAGTCAAAGCCACCAAAGTGATAGAAAAAACGGTACCCGCCACGGTAATCATGGCTCCAGAGATGGCGGATAGCACACTTCTAGCGGCTCCTGCACTGCCAGGGAAAATGTATTGTAAAACACCTTTTGGTGTAAATGCTAAATGGCTATCCAGATAAAGTAGTTGTAAGGCGGCAAGTATGGCAATAACGATAATGGCCACAGGTATAAACCAAAACGTAGACTTAAGCTTGTTCCAAAAGAATAATAGTTTTTTCATGCGTCTATGTTTTAGTTTAAATGTATTTAGACCATTGGCCCTGGCCAATGAGGCTATTTCTTGTTCTCAAGTAGGTTCACCTGTTTTTCCATCAAGTCGCAGATTTTAGAAAGAAGTTCTATGTTTTTGGGTGTTGCTACGGTAGCGTCTTTTGGGTCGTCTGCTTTCTTTTTGATAGAGTGCATCACTTTTACGACCAGAAAAACAGTTAAGGCAATGATGGCAAAATCAAGGGTGGATTCTAGTAGTTTACCGTATCCTATAGCCACTTCTGCGTGTAAAAGTTCTTCCCCTTGCATCATAGCTTCACGCAGCACTATCTTTTTGTTTTCAAAGCGTGCCCCATCTGTCATCAGGCTGAGCGGTGGCATAAAGACTTCCTTTACTAGGCTATCTATTACTTTATTAAATGCCGCACCAATAATGACACCAATGGCGATGTCTATCATATTGCCTTTGACGGCAAACTCTTTGAATTCGTTGAAAAATTTAAAAGCCATTTTTATCTCGATTTTTTCTAATATTCGAAATTTAGGCTCGTATGGATTATAAAAAATTTAAAACGAACTAGCTTAGCAAATAAACGAATAGCAGAAGATAGTGGATATTAATTTGACCCCAGCGGTTTATGATAAATGTGGATTGGAACTGTCATGCTTTAAAGCAGAATTAGAAAGCAGAGAATATGATGCCTGTCGATTTCTGTTGAACGGGAAAAACGTACTATGCAGAAACTCAAAAATTACTCCAAAGAAGGCAGGTCAATTTGTGACATTTTGGAAAAGAAATGGCAACCGACTCATAGAGCCTTTTAATGAATCAGATGAAATTGATTTTTATGTGGTCAATGTTAAGACAGAGAATGCTTTTGGACAGTTTGTTTTTCCGAAATCTATTTTGATTCAAAAAGGAATAATTTCAACAGAAAAGAAAGAAGGAAAAAGAGCATTTAGAGTTTATCCTATCTGGGATACTGCAAATAATAAGCAAGCAGAAAGAACCCAAAAGTGGCAGTTAGATTATTTCTTTGAAATTAATGATGCTATTGATTTTGATAGGGTCGCTGTATTGTATCAAAATCAATAAACTTATCTAAGCTCCACCACTGATTCATTTTATCAAGGTAACAAATGAGACTCAACCCCCTCATTCGTTATTTTGACTGGCTTTATGGTGCCATCTTCATTGAAATACATCTCGTCAATGCATATCACACGGTGGTCGCGTCCTTCATTTGGGATGGGTCTTCTATGGTAAACCATGTAGTATTTCTCCGTGTTTTCAGGATGCATCACAGAGTGATGCCCTGCTCCCGTAGCTATGGTGGTATCTGATTCTAATATGGTGCCTATTTTATTGAAAGGTCCGGTCGCCTTATCTGCCATGGCATAAGAAACATGATAGGTACTGTTTCCCCAGCCGCCTTCAGACCACATGAAGTAATATTTCCCATTTCTTTTAAACATAAATGGGCCTTCTACGTAGCCCTCTGGCGTAATCTCTTTGAAAAGGGAGCCATCCTCCCAGGGGATAAATCCTGTAAAATCTTCGTTTAGTTTTCCCACATTACAATGTCCCCATCCACCATAGAAAAGGTAATAGGTACCGTCCTCATCTTTATAGACAAATTGGTCAATAGGCTGAGCATCATTATAAAAGTCTGATATCAATGGCTTACCGATATAATCTTTAAAAGGGCCTTTGGGAGAATCTGACACGGCTATGCCAATTCCTCCTGAATGATTGATGTCGTTATTTGGGTCAAAAGCCGCTCCTCTGCTGGGTCTTTGTACATCGTTGGCAGAGAAGAATAGATAATACTTCTTGTCTTTTTCTATGATAGAAGGAGCCCAAACTGCTTGTCTCGCCCATTTGATAATGGTGGTATCAATGATTTTTTCGTGTTTAGTCCAGTTTACTAAATCTTTAGAAGAGAAAGCGTCAAGGAATAATTGGTCTTCATATTTGGCTGAGAAGGTAGGGTATATCCAATATTCATCACCGAAAATAACGCCCTCAGGGTCGGCATACCAACCTTCGGCAATAGGATTTCCAGAAAGTTCAGTGGTAGTGTTTTCACGCTCGCAGCCAAACAAAACTGCCACCAAGAATAGGTTAACTAGGGTATTCAATTTCATAATGAAAGATAGAATCAAATTTTATATTCAAACGCTAAGTTTGGAATTAAATAGGGTAGGAGTAGACGTGGGAGGATTTTGTCGAAACTTTGACGGAAGATTACAGTTTAGTGCTATTTATTAATTAGAGGTATGGTTTATTTAAGGCTGTTTACAGACTTATAAATGAACCCTTTTATTAGTAGGTCGTAAACGGTCTCTACGCTCAACTTTTGTACTAGAAGGGTTTCTCAATAAAGCTATCAACTCGCAGGAATGTAAATATCAAAGGTTGCTCCTTTGTTTAGTTCGCTTGTAGCTGTAATGATACCATGATGGTTCTCTACAATTTTTTTTACGATGGTCAGTCCTATTCCTGTGCCCGATATCTTTTCTTTACCGTGAAGGCGTTTAAATAATTCAAAGATGTGGTCTTTGTAACGAGGTTCAAAGCCAATACCATTATCGGTAATGGTGATGTGGCAATAGTCCTTATCGGGCAAAAGTTTAGGATTTTCTGCTTTGCTGCCTTTTAAAATGGTGCTTTCTATGACTATAAACGGTGGTATATCGGGTTGAGAAAATTTAAGTGCGTTGCCAATGATGTTGTGCATGAGTTGGCGAAACTGAAAGGGAATTATAAGGGCATGGCACATTTCACCAACACGTACAACTGCATTTTTTTCGGCAATAATTTCTGTGAGATCATTTAGTACAGTTGCTACTATAATGTTAAGAGCAGTGGTTTCAAATTTTCTTTCTAGCGTTGTTGTTTGAGAGTATGCAAGCAAATCAGTTATCAAGGTTTGCATACGATTGGCGGAGTCGTGCATTCCTATAATATGCCGTTTGCCTTTATCAGACAACTTCTGAGATTCGTCAGAAATCAGCCTTGAAGCGAATATTTGTATTTTTCTTAATGGCTCCTGCAAATCATGGCTAGAGATGTAGGTAAACGATTCTAACTCTTTATAAGCACTGATTAATTCTGCGGCACGTTTTTCCTTTTCTTCGTTTTGAAAAACAAGTTCCTTATTGGCCACAATTAACTCTGCGGCACGTTTTTCCTTTTCTTCGTTTTCAAAGGCAAGCTTTTTATTGGCAACACCCAACTCTGCAGCCCGCTTTTCTTTCTCTTCGTTTTCAAAAGCAAGCTTTTTGTTGGCGATACCGAGTTCTGCGGCCCGCTTTTCTTTCTCTTCGTTCTGAAAAACAAGATCTATGTTTGCACTTTTTAATTCTTCTTCAGAGGCCTTACGTTGGGTAATGTCAACTCTGATGGCCAGATATTGATAGGGTTTGTTGTCTTCATTGAGAAAAGGAACAATAGTGGTATCCACCCAATAGAAAGTGCCGTCTTTGGCTTTGTTTTTAAATTCGCCTTTCCATGTTTTTCCCTTGGCAATAGTTTTCCATAAATCATGGATATATGCCTTGGGGTGATATCCTGAATTGAGAATATCGTGGTCTTGTCCGATTAACTCTTCTTCTGTGTATTTAGATATTTTGCAAAAATTACTATTTACTTTTTTAATAATTCCTTTTTGGTCTGTAATGGCTATTATAGTGGTTTCGTCTAAGGCATCTTTATACTCTGATGCCTCCTTTAAGCTGTCCTGTAAGCGTTTTTGCGATTGATTAAGTTGTTTATTGACAAGGCTAAGTTCCTCAGCTCTTTTTTCTTTTTCGTCATTTTGTAAAGCCAGTTCGTGGTTAGCTGTGACTAATTCCTCAGCACGTTTTTCTTTTTCATCGTTTTGAAAAGCGAGTTCCTTATTGGCTATCACTAATTCCTCAGCACGTTTTCCTTTTTCGTCATTTTGAAAAACCAGTTCTTTGTCGGCCTCTATTAATTCGGTGGTTCTTTTTTTTATCTCTTTATTCTGAAAAACAAGTTCCTTTTTTGCCATGACTAATTCTGCCGCCAGCTTTTCCTTTTGCAAAGCTCGTTCAGTGATAGTATTGGATGATTTCTCTTCCATGATGTCAGACAATTGATAAGAAATAATTCTCTTTCGATGGTTGCGGAACTGGAAACATTTCTAGTGTTAAAACTTTTTCAATAGCCTTTACCAAAAGAGAAAACGAAGTTGGCTTTCGGATATAATAATTTGCCCCTTGTTCGTATGTTTTATCTACAAAAACGTGATTGTCCGAAGTTGAAAATATGACAACGGGTATACGCTTTAACTTGGGCGTATTTCTTATTTCTTCCAAACATTGAAAACCATCTTTTAAAGGCATGTTTAGGTCTAAGAAAATAATATGGGGCGGTGGATGTTGGATTAATATGTCAAGATTGCTCATCAACTCCAAGCCATTACTTGAAGTTGTTAGTTCAGTTGGAATCGTTACTTGCTCCAGTGCATCTTTGAAAAATTCTCGGTCATCGGCATCATCATCCGCAAGAAAGATGTTTTTCATTTGGTTTAAAATTTAGCTTAAAGGTTAAAACTATTTTCATGCATTTGTCTTACGGAGCTAGTGGCAATGGTCATGCAGGAAGGATAAAAATGGCAATATATGAATATAATTTGAACAAGTGCAGCTAACCACTTTATCTATCTTAATATAAGCATTTGTATCTAGAACTATAACCTAAATCAGATTACACCGTTTCTTACTTTTATGAATGCCTGCAATGCCTTTAGATCTTAGTAATGTTGGGGTGTTTTCCTTGCAGCGAATGCTAACATCTCCTAAAGAGAAAATTTTATCCCCTGAGCCAGTGGTAGTTCTGTGCCATAATTAATGGTGCAGGTTTGTCTACGCATATAGGCTTTCCAGGCATCTGAGCCACTTTCTCTGCCGCCACCTGTTTCTTTCTCACCACCAAAGGCTCCGCCTATCTCAGCACCAGAAGTACCTATATTCACATTGGCAATGCCACAGTCTGAGCCATTTGCAGAAAGAAACTGCTCGGCTTGTCTAAGATTTAAGGAGAAAATAGCGGAGGATAATCCCTGAGGTACGTTATTTTGAATAGCAATGGCCTCCTCCAGTGTTTCATATTTCACCAAATATAGGATAGGGGCAAAAGTCTCCGTTTTAAGTATAGGCATTTGAGCATTCGCTTCTATTATAGTAGGCAGCACATAACATCCTGAATTATAGACATCGCCTTCCACTTGGCCGTTTCCCACTAAAACCTTTCCTCCTTGAACGCTTGCTTCTTTAATAGTGGCGAAATATTTCTCTACCGCCTCTGTGTCAATTAGTGGACCCACATGGTTTTCAGAATTCAAGGGGTCGCCAATTTTTAATTGGCCATAGGCTTTAACCAGCTTTTCCTTTAATGCGTCATATTGGGAGCTATGAACTATCAACCTCCTGGTAGACGTACAACGCTGACCACAAGTACCTACTGCACCAAAAACAATAGCAGGAATGGCTTGTTTTAGGTCTGCACTTTCTGTAAGAATGATGGCATTATTGCCGCCAAGTTCTAACAAAGACTTACCCAAGCGGGCCGCCACATTCACGGCAACAGATTTCCCCATTGGGACAGAACCCGTAGCAGAAAGCAAATCTATATGAGGATCCTTTGCCATTGCTTCTCCAATAATCCGATCCCCCACGACCAAATTAGAAATGCCTTCGGGTAAATCATTTTCCTTTAGCACTTCCGCAAAAATCATTTGACAAGCCATGGCTGTAAATGGCGTCTTCTCCGACGGTTTCCAGATACATACATTACCACAAACCCAGGCTAAAGCCGTGTTCCAAGCCCAAACAGCCACCGGAAAATTGAAGGCGGAGATAATCCCTACAATGCCCAATGGATGCCACTGCTCCATCATGCGGTGCTGCGGTCTTTCTGAGTGCATCTGTAAGCCGTAAAGCTGTCTAGATAAACCCACTGCGAAATCGCAGATATCTATCATTTCTTGTACTTCGCCCAGACCTTCCTGCAAGCTTTTACCCATCTCAAAACTAACAAGTTCTCCCAGGGACTGCTTATGCTCTCGTAATTTCTGGCCAAACTGCCTCACCACTTCCCCTCTTGCTGGGGCTGTTTTATTTCGCCATAAGACGGCTGCCTCTTGAGCAGTTTTGATGACGCTCTCATAGTCAGACAGGCTCGCAGCATACACTTCACCTATCACTGAGCCATCCACTGGTGAGTCAATGGTGAATTTATTTCCAGTTCCTATGGTGTTTATGGTACCCGTGCTTACGCCGGCATTATTCAATTCTGTTTTTATTCTTTGAATTAATTCTTTCATGCTTTTTTTGAGGTCTGTGATGAAAATGTGCTTTCAAAAATCTTATCGGCATTGCCAGTTTCAAAGCCATCCCTAAGATGTTCTCTTTTGATGGCGGGCCCTTTTAAATGTTGAAATTCTGGAAGTAATCGGCGTTCCGCAAATTCTAAATAGCTGCCCGGAATCTCCACTTTCTCTCCTCCTTTGAAAGTAGCCATGACCATATCTGCCACGGTGCTGCTCTGAGCCAATAGTCCATCAGGGCTTGTTTTTATTTTTCCACCAGCGGTATTAAGTCTAACGTCATGGCTTTCTAAAAAAGCATTAAACTCCTCCAGCGTATTATAGCCTTGTTTTAAGGCATGTACGCTTATGGTATAATGATTCAGGTAGTAGCGATTATAAATTACCCAAGCAGCGTACTCACTTTCTTCACTGAGTTTCTGGTAATCTGCCAAAGTAGGGAGCGGCCATAATGGTTTTTCAAAAAAAAGACCCACTTCATCCGCATTATCTAAGTCTAATTCATCTACAGGATCGGCATGCACTTCATCCGTGTATTTTTTGATAATTTCTTGTGCCTTAGTACTCAAATCTTTTACCCGAAGTTCTGAGATAAAAATGCGAGGGTATTTTTCTTCAGGTGGTGCGTACCACCATGCGTCTAGTTTTTTTCCTTCAAAATGGAAGTAGTCTTTTTTCTGATATCCATGATGCAGGAATATCTTTTCGAACGAGGCCACGCCCAGCTGGGGCACCCCCATGGTTCTGAACGCGATATGGTCATTCACTATCTCTTGAGGGTCTTTAATGATACCCTCTGCCAGCATAGCCTCCATGATTTTCTGAACCACTGGTACCCTTTCTTCATAAGGCGTAAACAGGCGATTCATCACAGTATCTAAGGTTTGTTTTTCTTCGAATCTCATTGCTTTGGTCTTTAGAATTAAACGAAATACTGACCGTTTTCTGTCGCCAGAAAAGCGTCAAATGATATCTCCTCTTGCTTTATAAAGCCTTGTTGTGGTAAACTGCCGTTGGCCACCATTTCTACCACTGCGGCAATAGATGCAGCGGTGGTCCAGGAGATGGCTCGCCATACTTTTCCTTCAATACTTAAAGGCATATAAGCTCTGTAAAACTCACTTCTGAGTAATTTTCCATCTTGCCAGCCTTCTACGATGGCATACACATACACTACATCTTCTTTTACCGGAGGTTTAGCGTTTTCCAGAATGCTGGTAAGTAAGGGCTTATCTTTTTTTAAGATTAATTCCTGGATAAGGAATTTCATCAATTTACAATGCCCGGGATAGCGTATGGTCTTGTAATTTAAAGTATCTACTTTACCCTCAAAAGTCTCACACATAGTGCCCAAACCACCAGAGGTGGTAAAAGCTTCAAATTCTTTTCCTTCTATATTTATGTACTCAAGACCATCCAGAGAGGTCACCATTTTGCGAACGCCATTATGAATAGCTTCTGCATCATTGATGTATTCATTAATAACACCATCTGGCGACCAGGTGAAAGAATAAGCCAGCAAACCGTTGGGGTATTTGGGCAAAGCTCCTACTCTTAGTTCAATGTCTCTTACTTTGTCGAATTCTGAGGCCAGATTAGCTCCCACTATGCCAATAAGCCCAGGAGCCAAGCCACATTGTGGAGCCATTACCGTGGTGGCCTTTTTAGATAGATCCCTAATGTAGTTCGTGGTAGAAACATCTTCTGTGAGGTCAAAATAATGAAGACCTAAGGCTGCCGCCAATCTGGCGATAGGTTTGTTTAGAAAAAAAGGTAAAGCCGAGACTACGGCGTCAAAGTCTGGCAGCGTTTTCTGCAAGAATTCTTCTGAACTAACGTCACCTTCAATGACATTAAAAGGTAATTGATAATTGTAATGGGGTTTCTTTTTATCCAGCCCGGTGACTTCAAATTTTTTGCTAAGAAGTACGCCTACCAGACTACCCACTTTGCCCATTCCTAGGACTAAAATGCGTTTCATAAAGTTTAATCGGTTTGGTTGTTGAAGTGTACGAAATGTACACATTTGGAAGGGGAAAAGCAATTGGAAGGGGCTTAATGAATTTAAGACTTTTTGATTTCTGAGGCGTCCGTGCTTATGCTGTGCAAGGTATTCTTGTCTGCCGAATTATCTCCGATTGGAGGAAAGGCTGGTTTGAATAATTAGGATTAGTAATAGGTTTTCCTACCTTTTACGGATTGTTATTACTTCTAGTCAGTTTATTTATGGTCCATGTTTATGGGACTAGAACTCATAACCTTCGGTGTTTTTTCTTCTTAGGACGTTTTCTTGCAGGTTTTTTTCAGGGTTTGTTGGTTTGGAGGATTCTGAGACGCTCCTAGTGCTTATACATTCCCACTTCCAGAATATTCTAAGATTGAAAATTACTTCTCCATTACAGAGTCTCAATTTACTGGACTCTGTATTCCTACGGGTGAATAAAGCGGCAGAAATGAAGAATTTGTATGGCAGAATATTCTAAGATTGAATATTATTCATATTTAGCAGAGCCAATGTTAAAAGTTATTCAAAATTCGCAATATGTATTAAATTTGTTTACGTTTTATGCATACTTTTTGTTAACTTTAATACATGAAGGTAATCGAGAGCGACTCTGGAAATAGCCATAAGGTTGAAATTGTTACGGTAGTTGAGGAGGATTTTAATGCTATTACGCAAGAACGCTATTGGTTTGATTGGAGAGAAGAAAGGAAATTCAAGGTTTATAAATTACAAATAAAGGGCTCAAAGGATATATTAGGTCTAGTATCCTTGGAGCTTATAGAGAGTGAATCTAGAATAGCTATCAGACTTTTAGCTGCTTCAAAAGAAAATAGAGGGAAGGATAAGAAGTATAGGAATATAGTGGGTTGTTTAATTGCCTTTGCAGGGAAACAGTCTATTAAAATTTTTGGAGAATGGGCGTGCATCTCACTTATTCCGAAAACAGTATTGAAAGAGTATTATAAGGAAAAGTATGCTATGCTGGAAGCTGGAAAGAGCTTGTTTTTAGATGGAAATGAGCTTATTCACTTAATAAAAAAAATACGATTATGAATAAAGAAACGGTAAATAAGGATTTAGAGGAGTTTAAATATTTAGTTGATTCTCGTAATTTATCGGATTCCGAAAGGGCATCGGAAAGCGAAGCGATTTTAACTGCTAGAGCTTTGAGGTTTAAAAAGAGAGAAGGAGTTTCTGCAAAACTTTTACAGTTGAAATATCAAATGGAAGAATACTTAGAAGATCCTTTGTCGCAGAGCAAGCCCGCTTTTTCTAAGTTTTTAGAAACTTACGTTGATATTCTTTATACAAAGAGGAAAAACTTTTCGTTAGATATTGATATTGAGCCTACTACTTTAAGTCATGTTATAAATAACCATCGTCAACCAAAGGATACTTTTATTTATAGACTGATGCTTCATTCTGAGGCCACTTATAAAAATTTATGCAGTTTTGAAAAGGAGTTATGGCCTAGGGTTTATTATCAAGATAAGGTTAGTGCTTTTCTTTCATCATCTGCATGGGAAAAAACAGAGCGTAAACATGTCAGTAACAAGGAGGTTTTGCTTTAGTTCTAATTGCTATTGATCTCCCCCTAGCTGAGTCTCAATTTATTGGACGCTGCACTGCTAGGACCGGTCTTTCCATCCGACAATAGTAGGAAAAGCTGGTTTGAATAATTAGGATTGGTAATAGGTTTTAGCAAAAAAGATTTGAAAAATAAATGGGTTATTTGTAAAGCTGTGGAGTCCATGGCGGAGAGTCCGAAGGAGGGAAAAAGGCTGTTAAGGACATGAAAGTGCCTTTTGCTTATAGTGTGTTTATGAACCAAATTGACTTGTTTGAGTTAGATTTAAAACGACACGCCATTATTGAAGACGAGGTTCTTTTACCTAGGGTAGAGGCCATGTTGTAAGTTTTTTGATTTCCGCTGTTGAAATTTAGTTTTAAATAAGCCTACCTTTATTTAAGTATATCATCCTAAATCAATAGTCTGTGAATTCTGATAAATTCGTTTTCTTAAAGAAGTGTTTATTCTTGCTGCCATTTCTTTCTAGCAATGTGCTGTGTGTAGCACAATCTGAAAGTTTAGCTTCAAAAGGAATCTGTGCACATCGTGGTGCAAATAAAACCCATCCAGAAAATACCTTGGCTGCCTTTAAAGAGGCTATTCGATTAGGTGCACACATGATTGAGTTCGATGTACAGCTTACAAAAGACCACAAGCTGATTATAATGCATGATGAGACGGTAGACAGAACAACAAATGGCTCTGGGAAAGTCTCTCAATTGACTTCTAAAGAGATAAGAAAGCTAGATGCGGGTACTTGGAAATCTGACAAATTTGCTGGTGAAAAAGTACCAACGCTTCAAGAGGTTCTTCAGATGATGCCTGAATATATTTGGTTAAATATTCATCTTAAGGGCACTGAAAAAGTGGGTATAGAAACGTCTAAAGTGATTATTGCTGAAAATAGAATGAATCAAGCCGTAATTGCTTGTGAAAAAGAGGCTGCACGCGGTGTTAGAAGTGTAGATTCTGGTCTGAAAATATGCAACATGAACAGATTAAATTCACGTGCAGCATATATTGAAGACACTATTAGAGAAGCTTACCCATTTTTGCAAATAAAAAGTAGTAGAGATGATGATAAAATGCTATCCGATATTAAAAGATTAAAGGATAATGGTGTTATGATTAATTATTTTCATTCAGAAAAAGTAACTCAATTAAACACACTTTTTGATGCTGGAGTCGATTTTATCTTGACCGATAATCTAGAAGAGATGATTCAAGCTTTTTCAAAACTAGACGTTCACTAGTTTTGATGATTCTACCCTTGGAGGGTCTCAACTCATTTGACTCTGCAAACTCTGGTAGATCTTTCTAGCTGCCGATTTCTCAGGCGATAGAGTATTCCCTGTATAGGTCTGAAGACCTGTTAATACACATACTGGGTCGAACCTGCCTGTCCTCCTTTCGGTGGATAAATCGGCAGACAGGAAGACCCAGCATAGCAGAATAGTAGTGCCGCAGAGTCCGCTCTGGCGAGACTCTGCTGAGGGAAAGGGGTTAGTAATATATTAAATTTATCGTTTCGTTTGAAAGACTTGCAAATTATGGTGATAAAAAAAAGGTTTCTTTTGATTTTAGTTTTTGTAATTGTGATGTTATTTTATTTAGCTCAAATTAGACTGTGGTATACCCTAGTTTTCAATGGAAATAAATGCTGGAGTTTTACTACCTATGATTTTGTGGATGCTAGGTTTACAAATAATTTAGATTATTATAATTTTAAATGGAATCTTAAATATGACTTTTCCAGAGATTTTGGAGGAGATACAGCTATCATGAGTAGAACCAATTTTGAATACTTAATTCATAAGCCTAAAAAAGTGATTATAAGTGAGATGGAATACGAACTTATTGATATTTCAAAGGACACAATAGTTCTTAGCTATTTAGGGGTTCCGTATGGAAATACCATTTTTCATGGCAATAATATAATCTCTCATAAAGATACTACTTCCGTAATATGGCAAATCAGATATTTAATTAGTTGCGAATGTCCAAAAGCTTATAAATACCAAGAGGAAGGAATGAGTTTGTAATAACCGCTGTGCAAGGTCTTTTAGACCTTGTACTTGTGTTTAGTCGGTCTTTTGACCGGCCCGTGGAGATTTTTTTTACCATATAGATAGTGTTTTTAGTTAAAATTAGCATTTAAGACATTGATAAAATATGGGCTAGAAAAAAACGCAATTACGAACTATTTGTAAATTACATAAATGGATCATAGACAAACGAAGGGCGGCTATTTAATAAGAGAACAAGGTGCAGTGTATTTTTTTTACTTTTACTGTAGTGGACTGGATAGATGTCTTTTCTAGGAAGGACTACAGAGATATAGTAATTGATAGTCTGAGTTTCTGTCAAAATGAAAAGGGTATGAATATTTATGCTTATGTGATAATGAGTAATCATATACATATAATGATGCATTCGTCTAAAAGAGAGTTATCAAATCTTATAAGAGATTTTAAAACCGGGCTGGCGTTCCAGTACACAGCTCAGATGATTCTAAAAAGAATAATGGATGGGCCAGAATCACGTTCAGAATGGATGCTGAAACGGTTTGAGTTTGCAGCAAGATGTCATTCGAGTAATAAGAATTTTCAGTTTTGGCAGAAGAATAATCATCCTGAAGAGGTTTTTAGCGAACCTTTTATGTGGTCTAAAATTAATTACATTCATATGAATCCAGTAAGAGCGGGAATTGTTCAAAGGGCCTCTGAATATTTATATTCGAGTGCTTCAAATTATGTTCACAACAAAGGATTAGTTACAGTTGAAATGCCATCTTCGCCTATTATAAATCCACTAAAAAAAGGTTATCATATTGAAATAGATGAGTGGTGAAAAAGTATTCCTTGTATAGGTCTGAAGACCTGTTAATACAAATACTGGGTCAAAAAGACCCAGCATAGCAGAATAGATAGCGTTAAATGATGTGACTGATGTAAGGAAGACTTCGCACAGCCAAATAATATCAATCAAATATGATACGGAAATTAAAAGCTTTGGTGATAAGCAAAAGGTTTATAATTTGTTTTATGTGTTTCGTTTTACTCTGTATTACCGGCAGTAATTGGTACTTGCTTACTGAGGCTGACATTAAATACTGGGCGAATAGAAATCAAAATGGGCAAATAGTCCAATTGACAAGATTTAAATGGAATTTAACCCATCAAAGTCTACAATGGGCTATGAATAGCGATTCTTTAAATACGAAAGTTACGTTTGTAAAGGTTGATAATCATCCAGAAAATTTAAGTACTTTTTTAGTTTTGCCATATTTGATTAGAGTAGGTAAAGGGAACTATGGAATAATAAATAAACTAACAGATGAAGAATTAAAAATAACAAAACTTTCATCCGACGGGGGCAAAAGAGTGGTTAATTTCCAATCAATAACAGTTCCGGATACAATAGTGGAACTAAATAGCCTAATTCATTTACCTGAAATTAACGATGTAAGTCTATAAATTCTGCTGTGCGATGGTCTTTTTGACCGACACATGGAGAGTTCTTTTATCAATCAGATATTGTTTTTTTTCGAAGCCGTGTCTCTTGAAAAGGACACGACTTCGAAATTTCTACTACTCCCCAGCCCCAGCATGCAATAATTCCAAACCAGTAGAAGACCTCGCTTTAAAACCTTCCCATGTGCTTTCGTTTGAGTTTGGTTTTAAGTCTAGGTATTTTGCATGGTCTTTTTGCTTTAGTTTGGTATCTATAAAAGCAGTTACAAAATGCTGGTTAATGTTATTGATGCGTCTTTCGTCCCATGATGGTTCTGCATATCTATAATACTCATCAAAAGGTAATCCTTCTGCTAAAGACTCTGCAGGTGGTGGATTTGGAGCTACATTATGTCTGGCGTTATCGTAAGTCAGCATGTAGCGTTCCACATTGGTGGCACCTTCATAAATGGCCTTAATACCTTTTTCATAACCAGATACATCGTCTTGGCTTCCTGCCACAAAGAAGGTTGGTATTTTTAAACCTTTAAGCCCTTCTGCATCCCAAATACCTCTGGTCATTCCCCAAGGGGCAAAAGCCACTACCGCCTTAATTCTGCTGTCAAAAGCTGCTTCGTATTTTTCGTTTCCAGTAGTTAAAACATCAATGGCTTTGCTGCCACCAGTCATGCTACCAAAAAACTTCGCCAAACCTTGAGAATATCCAGCACCAGCTACATTTAAAGAGCCATAACCACCCATCGAGTAGCCTATAATTCCTATGTTTTCGGAGTCCATTACTTTACTGGTAAAAGGTAGTTTTGCCATTTCATTGACCACAAAATGAATGTCTTGAGCTCTGTTTAATAAGGTGCTATGAAATGCATTGGCATCTGTAAAAGTGGACTCTTTATGGTCTATAGTGGCTACTATGTAACCTTTAGAAGCCAAGTTTTCTGTCAAATAAGTCATTAAGAAACGAGAACCCACATAACCATGAGAAACCACTATCAGTGGGTATTTTTCTACAGTGCTTTTAAGCTTGGCATCTCTGCTAGCTCTGCCTTTAAACTGAAAAGGAATTAATGGGCGTTTTTCGTCGTTGGCTGTTCCCATCACTTCGTCGTATAGTATCACTGGGTTTTCATCTGCCACGTCGGCAGGGTACCACACTTCCACTTTTAAGTCTCTGTCATAAAAGGCGTCTACGCCGTCTTTAGAGTTGATGATGTCCACTTGGTTTTTGTGAACAAATTCTAAGGATTTGACACCCACTTTATGCGGGCCTCTTTTAGCTAGTTCGGGAGCATCTGGCAGGGCATCGCCATAAATAAATTCGTTTTGGGCTTGAATAGAAAACGCAATAAGGACTGCGAATAAACTTAAGAAAGTTTTTTTCATTATTATAGTAGGGTTTGTTGAAGGTTTATTATTGTTCTCAAAATTGCAAAAAATGATTGAAAGCACTGGTTTGCTACTAATAATTTAATACTGTGATGAGAGAAAAATTGTAAACAGAATGAATTCCTTATATCGCCCTGTACTGTTTGAATACGGTCAAAATTCATTTTCTATAAATAGAATTATGCACGACTAATATTTAGAATTTTGAACGTATGAGTTTACAGACGGTCGGCCGCTGCCGGTAATGCTTTTTTGGAGGAACGCCTCCCCGGTTCGTTTTTTACAAACGGTGCGACGTCTCGCAAAATGAATTCCTCACCCTGTCTGCCGACAGGCAGGCGGAAGGTGAACCAAAGAAAAAGGAGCAGTCTATTTCTAGGCTGTGTTCTATGGACTTTTAGAACTATCCATCATTATATTTTACATGAGAACTAGACTTTAGGAAGTTCACTATATGGTCTGATGATGTTAATTTAACAGTTTCATTGGGGAAAGAGTAGCATAAATTTCCTTAGTTTTGAGCATGTTCAAAGAAACCCTCATCACAAACGACGCCATCGTTTTAGGCTTATTAATTTGTCTTCTTTACTTTGTTTTTGACCGAAACAAAAACGGCGGTAAACCTTGGCAATCCTTCTTTAAATTCTTTCCGCCTATTCTCCTTTGTTATTTTTTGCCAGGGGCATTAAATTCTTTAGGAGTTATCTCTGGCGAAGAATCTCAAGTCTATCCTGTGGTGAGTAGGTACCTTTTACCGCCATGTTTGTTGCTCTTTACTTTGAGTTTAGATATTCAAATGCTTAAGAAATTGGGCATCAAAGCTGTTTTAGTCTTTTTGGCAGGAACGGTAGGTGTGGTAATAGGAGGCCCTATAGCGGTTTTGATAGTAAAAGCCATAAGCCCTGAGACTTTCTCAGGTGTGAACTCAGAAACATGGAGAGGATTATCAACGGTAGCAGGAAGCTGGATAGGAGGGGGAGCAAATCAAACCGCTCTAAAAGAAGTCTTTGAGCCTAGTGCTGTTTTATTTTCCCAGTCGGTAGCAGTAGATATTTTGGTAGCAGAAACATGGTTGGCTGTATTACTTTTGGGCGTAGCCAATAAAGCTAAGATGAATAAATTCTTTGGTTCAAATTCAGACTTGATTGATGAAATCAAGGATAAACTGGAAGCGGAATCTTTAAAGAAAACCAAGGTGCCCGCTTTTGAAGATTATATCAAAATTTTGGCTGTGGGTTTTGGAGGTACGGCGGTCGCTTATTTTTTATCCGATCTAATCACGCCTTTTATTTCTAACAACTATCCTTCTTTGGCTCAGTTTAGTTTAACATCTAGCTTTTTCTGGGTGGTGGTTATTGTTACTTTAATTGGCATTTTCCTTTCGCAGACTAAGGTGAGGGAGATAGAGCATGTGGGAGCCACCAAAATAGCTACGGTTTTTCTTTATGTTTTGATAGCAGCCATAGGCATGCAAATGAACTTAGTGGCCATTACAGAAAATCCCATGTTGTTTTTGGTAGGTTTTATTTGGATAGTGATTCATGCCATTTTTATCATAGCCGCAGGAAAACTCCTAAAGGTGCCATTTTTCTTTGTGGCGGTGGGTTCACAGGCCAATGTAGGTGGGGCGGCATCGGCCTCTGTGGTGGCAGCGGCTTTTCATCCTTCTTTAATTTCTGTTGGCGTCATTTTATCCGTTTTGGGCTATGCCTTAGGAACTTATGCGGGCTATATTACCACACAATTAATTCGCTTAGCGTCAGGTCAATAGTGGCGTAGTTTTTGCTTAGCTTTAAGTGAAAAACTGATTAAAAATTAAATGCGGCTTACGCTTCGTGTGCTATTTGGTATACTGATGACTTGTTCCTTGATGGCTCAGGCTCAGACAGATAGTGTCCGTTTGAAAAACAAATTTAACTACGGTTTTGAATTGGGTGGCTACTTCAGCCTGAATGACAAAATCCCTTTTTGGCAAAAAAACAACAAGTTTGGTGCCGTGCCACAAAATGGTAATTCTCTATATTTTCGGCAGGTTTTAAAGTCAAAAAAAGATACCACCAAGCGTTTCTTTTCCGCAGATTATTGTTTCGATTTGGTCACCATAGTGGGGGAGAAGCCCTTAATTATTTTACCAGAGGCTTTTGTCGGTTTAAACTTAGGAGCATTTAGACTTTCAGGTGGAAGAATAAAAAGTATCCACGGCTTAGTAGACAGTACATTGAGTAGTGGTTCCATTACCTGGTCTGGAAATGCATTGCCCATTCCTGAAATCAGATTGTCCGTTCCAGAATTTAGAAAGGTGTTTTTTAATTGGCTGGCGTTTAAAGGACATTATTCGCATGGATGGTTTGGCGAACAAAACTTTGTTAAAGCGTCTTTTTTACATCAAAAATCTCTTTATGGCAGAATAGGCTCCGAAAAATCTAAGATTCATCTTTATGGGGGCGTATTACACAGTGTGCAGTGGGGCGGGACGCCAAAATATGATGCAGAAGGTGAATTTGGAAAGCTGACAGATGGCAAGTTTCCATCCGATTGGTTTACCTATGGACAGGTGGTTGTTCCTTATGAAGCCATAGTAGACACGACCTTAGGATACGGAGGTTTTGAAACCGAAAATAGGTTTGGAAATCATGTAAGCCAAATAGATTTGGGCATGGACTTCTCCTTTAAAGGAGGCACGGTGATGCTCTATAAAAACAACATTATAGAAACAGGCAGAACCTTAGGTAGTTTTTCGAATTTAGATGATGGGCTTTACGGCTTTAGTTTCCATAATGCTAAGGAGAAGGCGGTTTTTAAGAAGGTGGTGTTTGAATATTTGTTTTCTATGAATCAAGGAAGTTATAATGCCTTGATAGCCCGCTTATTGAATAAACCCATAAAAGACTATGGTAATAATGGCTTTTATTTTAACCATCAACAGTATTTAGACGGATGGTCTTATCAATCGGAAACCATCGGTTCGCCGTTTTTTGTGCCCGATAAGGAATTGAAACTAGAAAGCTCAAAAGGTAACTTTACGTTCAGTAATTCTAACCGGCTGAAGGTATTTTATTTGGCTACGCAAATGCAACTTAATGCTATTGGGATAGTGGCCAAAGGGTCTTACAGTCAAAACTTTGGTTCTATTTGGTATCCAGTAGCCCCTTTAAATCAATTAAATACCAGTTTTGAATTCAAGGTGCCCTTAAAATCTAAAGGAGCCTTTTTTAAAGTAGATATCGGTATTGATCATGGTGAACTTATTAAAGATAACTACGGTATTAACTTTGCTTACCAAAGAATTTGGTAACTCCTCATTTTTTCACTGCATTTGTGGTATTTTTGCCGTTTGTATTAAACTCATAATTTTTCTTTGTGAAGCAAATAAGAAACTTCTGTATTATAGCCCATATAGACCATGGGAAAAGCACTTTGGCGGATAGGCTTTTGGAATTTACCGGAACGGTAACCAATAGAGACATGCAGGCTCAAGTACTAGACAACATGGATCTAGAAAGAGAGCGTGGTATTACGATTAAAAGTCATGCCATACAGATGGACTATGAGCTAAACGGTGAGCAATACGTTTTAAACTTGATAGACACTCCTGGTCACGTAGATTTTAGTTATGAGGTGTCAAGGTCTATTGCCGCCTGTGAGGGTGCTTTATTGATTGTAGATGCGGCTCAGGGTATTGAAGCACAAACCATTTCTAACCTTTTCTTGGCTTTAGAGCATGATTTGGAGATTATTCCGGTGATTAATAAGATTGATTTACCAGGGGCAATGATTGAAGAGGTGAAAGATCAGGTTGTAGATTTGATTGGAATAGATAGAGATAAAATTATTTTGGCTTCCGCCAAAGAAGGCATAGGCATTACAGATATTTTAGAGGCCATTGTGCATAGAGTGCCGCATCCTGTGGGAGACCCAGACGCTCCGCTTCAAGGCTTGATATTTGACTCTGTTTTTAACTCTTATAGAGGGATTGAAGTTATTTTCCGTGTGAAAAACGGCTCTATAAAAAAAGGCGATAGAGTAAGATTTATGGCTTCTGGTAAGGAGTATGAAGCTCAGGAGATAGGCAGTTTAAGATTAAAACAGCAGCCTAAAGGCGAAATAAATTGCGGTGACGTAGGTTACCTTATTTCTGGTATAAAAGTAGCCAAAGAAGTAAAAGTAGGGGATACCATTACCTTGGTTTCTAATCCTTCCAAAACGGCTATTCAAGGTTTTGAAGAGGTAAAGCCAATGGTTTTTGCGGGTATTTATCCTGTAGATACCACAGATTTTGAGGAATTGAGAGATTGCATGGATAAACTGCAATTAAACGATGCTTCATTAGTGTGGGAGCCAGAAACATCTGCTGCATTGGGCTTTGGTTTTAGATGTGGTTTCTTGGGAATGCTCCACATGGAGATTGTTCAAGAGCGTTTAGAACGTGAGTTTGACATGACCGTAATTACAACGGTGCCATCTGTGAAATTTCATGTCACCAATAGTAAAGGGGAGAAGGTTACCGTTTCGGCACCATCAGAAATGCCAGACCCTAACTTGATAAGAAAGCTAGAAGAGCCTTTTATTAATGCACAAATCATTACCGCTTCCGATTATGTCGGGCCTATTATTGGGCTTTGTATGGATAAGCGTGGAATTATAAAAAATCAAGTTTATTTGACATCCAACAGGGTTGAATTGACTTTTGAAATGCCGCTGGCTGAAGTGGTTTTTGATTTCTTTGACAAATTGAAATCTATTTCTAGAGGCTATGCTTCTTTAGATTATAGCTTATCTGGTTATAAAGAATCGCATTTGGTAAAACTAGATATCCTGTTAAATGGCGATCCAGTGGATGCACTTTCTGCCATTGTTCATAGAGATAAGGCTTATGACTGGGGAAAGAAGCTTTGTGAGAAATTAAAGGAATTATTGCCACGTCAGCAGTTTGAAATTGCAATTCAGGCGGCTATTGGAGCAAAAATTATAGCGAGAGAATCTGTCAGAGCTATGCGTAAAGATGTGACTGCCAAGTGTTATGGTGGGGATATCTCTCGTAAACGTAAGTTGCTAGAAAAGCAGAAAAAAGGAAAGAAACGTATGCGTCAGATAGGGAATGTGGAGGTTCCGCAGGAAGCATTTATGGCGGTGTTGAAAATAAATTAGTCTTTTTTCAAAGGCAAATTGCCAGTTTATAGGCTGATGTCTTAATTTTGGACTTTGTTGAAGAATATAAAGAAACTACAATAGAATTATGGCGGAGGTAATCAGAATGCCCAAAATGAGCGATACCATGGAAGAAGGGGTAATCGCGGCTTGGAACGTTAAGGTAGGAGACAAGGTAAGCTCGGGAGACATTTTAGCAGAGGTGGAAACAGATAAGGCTACCATGGATATGGAGTCTTATGAAGACGGAACCATTTTGTACATCGGTGTACAGAAAGGTGAAGCTGTTCCTATTAACGCTATTATGGCTGTTATTGGAGACCCAGGCGAAGATTACCAAGCTTTGTTAGATGCTGAAGGTACTAGTGCACCTGCTCCAGCGGCAGAGGAAACAGCGGCACCTGTAGAGGAAGCTCCTGCAGCCGAAGCACCTGCTGAAACGATTGATACTTCTGGCATAAATGCGGAATTGGTTAAAATGCCATTATTGAGCGATACCATGACAGAGGGTGTTATCCATACTTGGTTAATGAAAGTAGGAGACACTGTTAAAGCTGGTGATATGCTGGCGGAGATAGAGACCGACAAAGCGACTATGGAATTAGAAGCTTATGATGAAGGTACTTTACTTTATATTGGTGTAAAAGAAGGCGAAGCTGTTCCAGTAAACTCGGTTATTGCGGTAATCGGTGAGAAAGGTGCAGATTTTGAAACCTTACTTAAAGCAAATGCGGCCCCAGCTCCTAAGGCCAAAGCAGCTCCAGCACCTGCTGCTACGCCCGCTGCCGCTCCTGCGGCTAAGGCAGAAGCATCTAAGGCTGCTGCTCCTGCAGCGTCAGCCCCAAAAGCAAATAATAACGGAAGAATATTGGCTTCTCCACTGGCTAAAAGGTTAGCAGAAGAAAAAGGTATAGATATAGGAACCGTCAATGGTTCTGGTGAGGGTGGAAGAATTGTCAAAGTAGATATCGATAACTATGTAGCTCCTGCTGCTCCTGTAGCTGCCGCTGCCGGTTCTGTGGCTGCTTCTGGTGTAGAGAGCTTTGAAGAAATAGCACTGTCTCCAATGCGTAAGGCTATCGCCAGAGGATTCTCTGATGTGATTCCTTCTCCAGAGTTTTATGTAACCATGGAAATCTGTATGGATAAGCTAATGGCTGCCAGAACAGAGATGAATGAGTATTCTCCTGTGAAGATTTCATTTAACGACTTGGTGATTAAAGCTTGTGCATTGGCACTTACTAAACACCCTAATGTAAACTCTTCTTGGAGAGGTGACCATATCAGAAAGAACAATCACGTACATGTAGCCATGGCTGTGGCTGTACCAGATGGTCTTTTGATGCCGGTGATTAGATTTGCAAATACATTACCACTTTCTGTCTTAGCGGCGAGCACAAAAGAGCTTGGAGCTAAAGCAAAAAACAAAGAATTACAACCTAAAGACTGGGAAGGAAACACTTTCACGGTAAGTAACTTGGGTATGTTTGGTATAGATAGTTTTACGTCTATTATCAATAACAGAAACAACGAAAGCTGTATACTAGCTGTAGGTGGTATCAAAGAAACGGTAGCTGTGAAAAACGGTGAGTTTTATGCCACGAACATCATGAAAGTAACACTGACTTGCGACCACCGTGTGGTGGATGGAGCAGGTGGAGCGGCTTTCTTGGTTACCGTAAAAGAATTGCTTGAGAACCCAACCAAGATGTTGGTTTAAGGATTATCTCTTAAGATTATATAAAGAACCTCTTCCAGAAATGGGAGAGGTTTTTTTGTGGGTTTTGGGGAGATTCCCTTCCAACTAAAATCTAAACTTGGCTGTAGCGTTTTTCGCTAGTTAATGAAAGGGGAGAACCGGTCTGAAGACCGAAAACTGAATTCCAAGAGGTCGAAGCTGCCTATCCTCCTTTCGGCGGATAAATCGGCAGACAGGAAGACCTCGTGGAGTGGAGTCATTTTTTTCTAAAATATTTTATTTGTTCAAGTCTTGCGTTGGCTTGTTCTTCTGTGTATTCCGTCTTTGGTAGTTGTTCTATTGATTTATAGTTTCCAAAACGTAATTCTTTAATATTTGGTCCAGTCGAAAGTAAATTAAATTCATTGCAGTTATTGCACTGAATTATTGTCCAACTGTAGTCGGGAATACCTTCTTCTTTTCTTGTAATGAATGTCTCAAGTTTTGAACTGCATTGAATGCAGTCTTGAGTTAAGGTTTCAACAATTTTGTCTTGTCCCTTAAAAAATGAAGTCACCTTAAATAAAGTGTTAAGCACTTTTCCATAAAGCCAACTATTCAAATTGTCCTTGAAGTCAACCGAAACAATTTTTGAAAGTTGGTCAAAATAGTCGCAAATAAATTCTCTTTCTTCGGTGTCGTAGTCCGATCTATTAACGCGGTCCAGCCAGCTTTTTAAAATGCTTTTAAGTTGTCTTGACTTAAAATCCGAATTTGTGGCTTCTATTAAATTGTCTACACAGTCATTAAATAAATTTTGAAGTCTATTACAGATTTCACTGTCAGAAGGATTTAGTCCGCGTTTCTCCCAAGCAGAAGTCGAAAACTTTTCCCGCTTTCTAAAAGCATTTAATTTATCTAATGTCGTCTGTTTGTCAGTCATTAAAATTGTCTGTTTCGTGTTAGCACTTTTGGTCGGTCAGGGTTATCGCTTTTCCTCAAGCAGAGTCTGCAATGGGAAATACTAAAAATTAAATCCGAAATGCAGTCCTGGTTCAGGCGTCCATTTTGGCCACTTGTCATCTTTTTCTTTAAAACCATCAGGCATTTTAGTGAAATAAGGACGGCCAGCAATACCAAGAGATGGTTCTATAAAAAAACTATCCTTAAAGAGTTTAACATGATAACCTACTCGATATGTGTTGAATATAATAAAACCATCACCTACTTTATTACCGTTTTCATTCTTAAATGTTTGCCACATAGGTGCTACGTGTGCTGCTGCGTAAAGACCTTTCCAATAGTATCTTTGGTAAGCTATACCAAAACCATATTCTCTTATGTTACCGGGATATTTCTCTTCGGGTGTTCCGTATGCCTCATTATAAAAAGGGTTAATGCCAAGTGGCCAAGAATGTTGCCAAGTTATTAGTTCAAGGGAAATTACATCTTTTCCTGTGATACGATAGCCTAAATTGAGTTGAGCGAAGTTGGGCGGGTCTACCTTATCTAAATTACCTAATATAAACATGGTGCTACCAAGAAACCACCTTTTGTAGGTACTGTCTTGTTTGGCATATTGTGCATTCACTTTTAAACAGCTGGCCAACACTGTAACAATTCCAATCCATAAAATTTTCTTTTGCATACCTTTTTAATTGTTAAATGATATTGCAAAATTAGATGGGCTATAGACGCAAAAAGTTCTCTTAAGATAAGAAACGATTTACGCTTTGTTTTTTTTCATGATTCTTGTTCTTAATCTACTTAGCGACTGTGGTATTATGCCTAAATAACTCGCTAGCTGTTGTTGTGGCACACGCTGAATAAGGTCCGGTCTTTTCTGCATTAAGTTCTGGTATCGTTGTTCAGGAGAGGAGATCTTGAACTCGTCAAAATTGATTTGTTCTTTGGCTAACATTTCTTCCGAAAACATTCTACACATTATTTCAAATTTTGGAAATTTAGTATTGATATCAACTCCCAAATCAGGGTTTGCAACCGTTAGAATAGTGTCTTCTACACAACTTATAAAATATTCAGACGGAGCACCATTTTTTACACAATGGGGTGTAACAGATTCCATTTCTGTAAAAAAGGCTGTAGTTTTTTCTTCACCATTTATGATGTAATATTTCCGTAAACATCCTTTTATAATGAAATATTCAACCTTAGATTTCTGCCCTTCTTTGAGTAAAATAGTCCCCTTCTTAACACTTCGGAAAATGTCAAAAGAAAGAATTGCGTTCTTCTCTTCTTCTGTTAGAGAAATGTATTTTGATATAAAATCAAATAGTATGTCTTGCATTATTTTATTATCGACTGTTACACTTGCCACCAATATTGGTAAAGCCGAAAGTTCAGCGTCAATTTCGTCATTGTCTGGGAGGCTTAAAGCTGCTATGAATCAGTAATGTCAATCAAAAATATAGAATAACTTTTCTTAACGGATTATTTCTCCAAAACTATTTTCACACCCGCTCTTTGAGGTCTTTTGACCTCGATTAATGTTCCTCGGTCTTCAGACTGATTGTAGTAAATCTTGTTCCCAAATAGAATCTATTGTTTATTCTAAAGTTTAGCATGAGAGTTAGGACGTGTAGCGGTCTGAAGACCGATGACTGAATTCCACGAGGTCAAAAAGACCTCGCGGATCGGGGAGGTTATGTCCGTCTTTTTCTCTTTGATTGCTTAAATAATTTGACGCACAGAACAATTGCTTTTGCCAACGATTCGAAGCACTCGGATTCCCGAAAATTAAGTTTTTCGTACTGATCTAAGGAATGCGAGGTGTTAGTTCCTAAGTGCTTTGTCAGGTGTTCCAAGTTCCGATGTGCAATACCGTTCCTGATGTTAGCCAGTCGCTTAGCAAAACTTCCATCCCCTTCTGTCCAAATTCCCATTTGAACATAATAGGGAGACAAATCTTTGAGTGTTTTCCGATCTAACAACTGCCCAACGATTTCTTTATGATTCTTTATCTTCATGTTTTTGCAAAAAAAGCGAATTGCTGCGACTTCTACCAAACTATGCATTTCGATATATGACGAAGGTAATTGTCCAACAATTGCGAGCTCGGCAGCACGGCTGAAATAGGTGTCTGTCAACATTGTTGCGGCTGTACGAAAGCTATGATTTGTAGGATATATTTTATTTATTTCATCATGAATTTTCGTCGCGGATTTCGTTGATTTTTTTGCTCTGTCAAGAGCTTTTTGTTCTAGCAATCTAATAGATTGCTGAAGGTAAGTTTCTCTCATGGAGTGATATTTAATTTTGGAGTGGAATATAACGATTGTGTATCCGAATAGAAAAGTTTAGAGACTATTCTAATACATAGTTTGGAAGTCCTTTATGGTAGGTTTACCGCCGAATATGTAACTATCTGGTACCGCCAGCATTTATTTTCCCTCCAGCGGTGTCTCCGTTAGGGACTCTGCTAAGTAGTAATGCCTCTTTTTCTCCGCTTTTAACAGTCATATGTAAAATTTAATATTACAGAATGTATTTGAATTAAATGATTCTATCCACTATTTAAATATGTTTGCTATGTCGTGGGATTGCAGAGTCCCTAACGAAGACCTTTGGACTTAAAGAACTCTGCAATTGGAAAATGTTGGTCATAAGCCATAATTTAGTTTTTGTGCTTTTCAACATATTCTTTTAGTCCTACAAAAAACATTTTTATCTGTTTGTCGGAAGTTCGTTTGCCGACTAAAGCATCTAAAAGTATACCAATAACTCCAAATTTCATTGTGTAGTCCATTACTTGACTTACTTCGGTCGTATTTCCGTTTTTGACCAAAGTGTAACTGTGTTGAAGTCTTTTCATTGGTTGGTTACAATCGGTTAATTGAAAAGATAATTTCTCATAAGGTTGCCAAACCGTAATTTTGTCCTTAAACCAACCTGTGGTTGTTTCACAATGTCGTTCAGCACCTAAACCGCTTGTTAAAGATGAAATTAATTTCGACTTTTTCACGATTGGGTCGAATTGGTCAAGTTTCGCTGGGTCAGCCAACGCATTCCAAACTTGCTCTGGACTTGCGTTGATGACTATTTTGTTATGTATTATTGCCATTGTAAATGTTTATTTCATTTCTTTTCTAAATTCCTCTGCATCATAATAGACCTTGATATTTTGGATTTTTCCGTCTTTTATTTCGTACCATTCGTTCATATCCAATTGGATTGTTTTGCCTGATGGCATTGCCACATCCATTAATACTTGTGTAATTACGAAGTTTCCCGATTCTAAGACTTGTTTCAATTCGTTGCCTCTAATCAATGGCATAAAGCCTTCGTTGAGTTTTGCGAACGCATCTAAACCTTTTACTGCGTCAACAGGTCCTGTAAATGTTACGTTTTTAGATACTGCATCTTTCCAAGAATCTGTTCCTGACATCAAGCCTTGTCCGAAGGCTTGAAATACTTGCATTGGTGATTTTTCCATTGTTAAAGACTGCAAATTTAACTTGTAAATCCGAAGTGAAGTTATAAATTAACTTTGAAAAACCAAGTTAAATGAAAATATTTTTTATCTTTACCTTATGAAAGTACGCTCACATTGTCCTATAAATTTTACGTTGGAACACTTTGGCGATAAGTGGTCTTTGTTGATATTAAGAGATTTAATGTTCAAGGAAAAAAGGCACTATAACGAGTTCTTGGAATCCGATGAAAAAGTTTCCACAAGCGTCCTTGGCGATAGGCTGAAAATGTTGGAAGAAAACGAAATCATTACGAAAGGCGAGGATGATGTAAAAAGGTCACGTTTTAAATACAGTCTTACGGAAAAAGGAATTAAAATGCTCCCTGTTTTAGTCGAAATGATTATTTGGGGTGGATTTTATGACGACAAAACGGAAGCGGGAAAAGTATTTTTGGCTCAAGCAACTAAAAATCGGGATTACCTTATTTCCCAAATCCGAGAGAAATTGGAAAACGAACATTTGTCAAATTAATGAACTTTGTTTGTAGTTCAGATGCTTCAACAGCATTATTTACAAGGATTGTGAATCCGAACAAAAGGTGCAGATACTATTCTTAAATCCATACTAATCTAGGTCATTTTTAATGGATGTCAAATGTTTTGTGGGTAGGCCTCAGGAAATGCCATTTGATGTCAAGCCAGAGGCTTTATAAGGCCTATCCTAAGCTACAAGCTTAAGAGAGCGGTCTTTTCTCTTGTGTTTTTTCAAACATACCTTTCGATAAGTCGATTCCAATAATTGTTCCTGTATTGGAAAGATAATTTTAGTAGTACTTGAAATTTTGTCTAGCTCTATAGGGCATATTAAATATATTTTGATATCTGTCCAGATTCATTTCTTTAATAGCTAAGTCGCTAGGTTATCAATAATAAGATTTGGAATAAACCTAATCGTAAATAGTCCAAAATCTGTCATAATATCTTGCTGCTTTTTCGGTCATTTTTTCAAGATGTATTTATCTCTAATTTTCAAAGAGGCACTGTCCTTCATCCATTTTTCAATATGAACGCTAGATTAGAGTTTTTTGTTGACCAGCCTTTTAGGTTTCGATGAAGAGTTAATTACAATTTCGAAAGGAATGACACCAATAACCAACCCTTCTTCTGTAACAACTTCAACTTTCCACAACCCTTGTTTTACATTTTTTTTAAAAGTAAAACCACGATAACCAGAGTCTCTTCCTCCAGTGATATTATAACCTATGTCATCAGTAATCTCCCATTCAGAAGTATTATCGTTATACCATTTCCAACGATGAAGAATCGATTTTTTTATATCCGTTGGAGCAAATATTGATGTAAAAACATAAACTTTTTCACCAGGAGTGTAAGCAAATTTCAATTTATATTCCCTCCAAAATATTTCAAAATCCCCTCTTTCATAAGTGACGATATAGTCATTATTTTCTTGTTTAATATTGTATGCAACAATGCCTTTATCTAAAGCAAGGGGTACAGGGGGAATTAGGTTAAAAAAATAAAAGATATTTATGATAGTGTATATTGATAATATCATTCCAATAATTTTCACTTTATGAATTTCTGAACGTGTGTTAGGACTTTTAGAATAAATTATAGCTATTAATGTTAGTGTCAAAAGCAAACTAACTAGTCCAGAAAAAATGAAAATATCTGTGTTCATTTCTTTGATGAAAACAGGAATCATAAAAGTGAAAAAAGTGAAGTTTAAAAAGAAATAGACGCTAAATTGTAAATACTTGTTTGATATTCTTTTTTTTAGAAATTCATTGGCGAAAAGTAGAACAATTAGAATAATGAAGAATGAGATTGTTTTAGATAAAGAAACACTTCTTGAGAAATAAATTACATATGCACTAGAAAGTCCACCAAAGAAAAACTGAATTGCTAAAGGAAAATATTCTTCATATCGCTGAAGAATGGTGTTTTTCCACTTGCCATCAAAAGCCAAATTATAAAGATAAAGTGTCACGGTTAACGAGGTCATATGCAAGCACAAAACGATGAGGTCGTACAATCTGTCTATACGTCCAAGAGTTAATGTGTCGAAAATGAAGCCGCCGATAAAAAATATGAGAGGTGCATATTTTTTATATTTTCGTATGTAAGTTCGAAACTTGTTATTTCCAAACTTGTCTAATGTCTTTTTCATATAGGTGTCAACAAGTTGGTTAAAATAAAAATCTAGACTAAAGTAAAAGCTAAATTGGAATAATTAAAGGCCAGTAAATTAGAATGTGATTAATAAAATTTGTTCTGTTTTCGTATTTCTTAGTCTAAGGGATAACAAACAATTTAAAGCCTGATGTGGAACGAACAAGGAATTTGAGAACAAGTTTATGAACCTTGGGTCCTATTCAGTCATATGATTTTGTCATTGTTTTGCTGTATCGAAGCTAAAAAATACCATTGTTCAATGGTTCGGACTACGGTTTGTGTATGTGCTGTATCCCGAAGGGTAAGGCATATACACCGTATGTGTGGTAGTATTTCTGGTGTCATTTTAATAGTTTTTTATTTAACTAATGAGATATTTAAGAATTTTGCCAAGCTTATTCTTTACTTTCCACTACATAATCAAACACCAAATTGCAAAAGGTAAGAACACCTAATTTAAATGCAGAATCATCAAGGATAAATTCAGGGGTATGATGTGGTCCCGCCATATTGGGGTCTTTGCCTTTGGTCATTCCTCCTAGGCGAAAGTATAATCCAGGTACTTTTTGCGTATAAAATGAAAAATCTTCGGCACCAGTATTAGCGGGTACAAGCAACACGTTTTCCATTCCTGCTGATTTTTGCAAAGAAAGTAACATGCTATTTGTAAGTGCAATATTATTAAACGTAACCGGATAATGGACTTTGTAAGGCAACTCGACTAATGCAGTTGCTCCTGCAGCTTCGGCCGTTTTTTCTGCGATTTGTTTAATACGACTGTAAATCAAGGTTTCATCTTCATTAGTGAATGCCCTCACATCACCAAGAATCTCTACTTGGGCAGGAATAATATTGGAACGGTTGCCTCCATTAATAGCTCCAATTGTTAAAACAGCTGCATTTTCGGTAATATTCACATTTCTGCTTACAATTTGTTGAAGACTAACAACGATTTGAGACGCAACAAGAATTGGATCAACTGAAAACCATGGTTTAGACCCATGACCTGGCTTGCCTTTTACAGTAATTTTAAAATCACCTGCACCCGCAAAATATCCACCTGGGCGATAGGATATATTGCCAGCCTCTAATTTTGAATCCATATGCAATCCAAAAATCACATCTACTTTAGGATTTTCAAGTACACCCTCTTTCACCATTAAATATGCCCCGCCTTCTTCACCAATCGGTGCTCCTTCTTCTGCGGGTTGAAAAATAAATTTAACGGTGCCTTTTATGTCTTTTCTCATACCTGCTAATATTTCAGCAACGCCCATCAATATAGCCACATGTGCGTCGTGCCCACATGCATGCATCACACTGGTTTCTTTACCATTATAATTGGTTTTTACTTTAGAGGCAAAGGGCAAATCATTTATTTCTTCTACTGGCAAAGCATCCATATCCGCTCTTAAGGCTATAACAGGTCCTGGTTTGTCTCCTTTTAAAATGCCCACTACACCAGTAATGCCTACTTTGGTTTTTACTTCAATACCCAATGATTGCAAATGATTCGCGATGAGTTCGGCAGTACGAAACTCTCTGTTTCCCAATTCAGGATGTTGATGAATATCATGCCGCCAAGCAATTACTTTTTGCTCAATTTTGTCTGCACTTTTTACTATCACTTCGCTGTAATTGCTTTCTTGTGCCAATAACTGATTAGAAAATACATTAATCAGTGCGAAAAATATTAGGGTTGTTTGTTTCATTTTGCTCTAAGTGATTTGTTTAAATAATTTATTGACCTGAACTTATGTCTTATTACCACTAAGGTTTACGGGGTTTGCGTTCGGGCGTGTTTCGGAGCACAAAGTTTCAATTTATTACTAAAGTTCATTAGAAACACAAAGTTCCAAGTTTGCACGTCAGCCCGCCTGACGCAATACCCGTGTTATGGCCAGTTTGTCTTATGTCAAAAAGGTTGTCCCAGGTTTTTCTTGAATATTAAACAGAACGCTTCGTCTGCTTTTCCATATAGTTTTTCGTATCCGTCCAAGTTGTCGATGTATTCATTTAGTTGTTGATTTGTCAATGTTGTTATCAACTGCAAGTCTGAAATTTTAAACGGAAATTGACTGTTGTTTGGATTAGGTGTATGCAAGAATAAAGCATCACTATAACTGTCAAAGTCGAGTAGAATTGAATAGAGTTGAAAGTCGGTTTTCAATTCTTTCGTCTTGTCCACGAGTAAATCAAAGTGTCTAAACAACTTGTCTAAGTGTGGTTTTCGTCTTTTAAAACTGCCGTTACCATAGCCTTTCCAGTCAAAGTGTAGATGCCAATTGTCAAACCAATTTTCGGGATTGTCAAAGTCAAGCCAAGTTGCTTTGTCAAGGTCGTTTTCTGTCGCAAGATTTTTATAATATCGTTTTAGTCCTCTATGTTTTCTGATTCCATTCATTTCTTATGTCTATCGTCTTAAAATTGGTTTACAACGATTGTGTATCCGAACAAAAGGTACAGACACTATTCTTAAATCCATACTAATCTAGGCCATTTTTAATGGATGTCAAGTGTTTTGTGGGTAGGCCTCAGGAAATGTCTTTTGATGTCAAGATAGAGGCTTTATAAGGCATCTCCTAAGCTACAAGCTTAGGAGAGCGGTCTAATCGTGTTTTTCAGCTACTTGATTAGTTATATTAGATTTTGAAACTTAAATTGTAAACACTTTTTCACATAACTTAATTACTGATGATTAGAACAATTCCTTCGAATAATATTATACTCTTTTCCTTGATTTTTTTCTCTACTACTATCTGGGCCATTGATGTTTCTGAAAACATTATGGGTCTTCTATTTTATGCTCTGGTACTTTTAGTTTTTCTTGGTTTATTTGCCTATTTCAGAGAACCTAATATGGCGTTTTTGAAGGTTGAAGAAGGTGTGCTTAAGGTGAGGTATCTGTTTCGAAGGAGAAGAAATAGAGATTTTAGTTTATATAAGATAGAAAATCATGTTATGCTAGATCGTTATGTAGATGGCGAATTGGTGGGTACTTTCCCCAGTGCTTCAGATTATCTGAATCATAGATGGTATTTTACACCTGATAAGTTTTTGTTAAGACTGCAATATGAAGGGAAGTCTGAAGAGATAGAATTTAATACCAATGTTATTGGTTTCAACTATTTTATGGTTGCTTTTGTAAAGAAACTTCATTCCATAAATACAGACAAATTGAAGACCGTGACTACCAACTTTAATACCTCAGAAGTCGCTTTCAGTTGGCTTTCGGTTCTAGGTAGATATTTTATTGAATAGATAGAAATATCCAAAACATGCTCGCTTTATGGTAAATTCCTATTTTCAACAGCTTTTCAATTTCAGATGAATACTCTTCAGCCTTTTTAAGGATATCAGGAAGTTTTGGCTAGCAGAAGTATATTATTCAGGCTCTGATTCATTGTTTTCTCCATAAAACTTATTGAATATCAAGCAAGCCGTAAGGTCTCCCGTTACATTGACTGCCGTTCTAAACATGCCTAAAATGCGGTCAATACCGATAATAACAATTAGGCCATCAACAGGGATTCCTGCAGTTTGTAAGACGGAAGCAAGAATAATAACGCCACCTCCTGGGATAGCTGGGGTTCCGATAGATGCGGCTACAACAGTGAAAGTGATTAACAGTAAGCTCGGTACCGACAATTCAATGCCATAAGCCTGTGCCATAAATAATGTGGTCACACATTGAAACAAGGCCGTTCCATCCATATTAATGGTGGCTCCGATCGGGATAACGAAATCACTGATATTAGAAGAGACGCCTAATTTTTCATCTGCTGTTTTCATAGATAGTGGCATAACGGCCGCTGAACTGGCAGTAGAAAATGCCAATAGTTGTGGTTCTTTCACCGCTCTTAAAAACTTGAATGGATTTGTTTTGGCCACTGCCGAAACCAACATCAAGTAAAACATGATTAATAGGAGGAGACCTAGAATAACTACAAGCATATAGTAGCCTAAGCCGAGGAATATTTCAACACCTGTTCTGGACAACAAAGCTGCTATTAAGCCAAAAACAGCATAAGGCACCAACATCATGGCCCATGATACCACAATCATACATATTTTCTGAATGGCTTCTGAAAAACGAATAAGAGGTCTGGCTGTTTCTGTGTGAAGTTGGGTAATGGCCACTCCGATGATAATGGTGAAAATGACAACACCCAGCATTTCTCCCATTAAAATGGACTCCAGCGGATTATTAGGGATGAGGTTTGATATAGCACTTGGGATGTTCTCAATAAGGTTGGTTTCCTTATTGGGGACGATTTGATTTTCGCTACTATTTGGAAATCCACCCAGGTTAAAAATATACTGACCAGGTTTCAAAATAAGCGTTACCGCTACGCCTATGGAGATGGCGATGGCTGTAGTAAAAACGAAATAAAGCAAAAGTCGAAGACCAAAGGACTTAAGATTTTCGGAGGTGTTACTCACAATTCCCGTAAGGATGGATGTGAATATCAATGGAATCATGATCATTTGAACCAATCGCATGAAAATTTGACCCGGTAGGTCAAGCCAATCGGCGAGCGGTAAACTAATGCCTTCCGAAATGAGACCAGTTGAAGGGTTTAGTAGTAACCCAAGTCCTGCTCCCAAAACAAGTCCAATAATTACTTTAAGCCATAAACGGCCATGTATAAGACGTTCTAAATGGACGGTTAAATTGTTGAGAGGTCGAAATTCTATCATGGTGTTTCTTAATGTTTGTAATGTTTATGGACTCCACGGAAGTCTATCTCAAAACCATTAACCGAGATCAATTTGATCTCCTAGTGTTAATTACGATGTTTTTAGACTTAATACTAGATAATTTCGAGAAATCATTTCCCATTGGGTTAAGGACTGAAAATCAGATTTGCGAAGTCTTAAAAAACTAGAAGGTTTTGTGTCTTTCGACCCTAAACCGTAAAATCGAATTCTTTGGGTCGTTTTGGATAGCCTTTTTAAGGTTTTTAACTTTAAACTATAAAACTTAATGACTATGAATGGATACATTAAAGGAAAAATATTTTCACTGTGGCGTCACTTGGTACTTTTTCTGGTATTATTGGTGTCAACATCATGCGAGGAGCTTTTTGAAGACACCGACCTTAATCCTACCTACTTTATTGAATGTAAAATTGAAGGACAAACTTTTAGGGCTCAAACGAATAATAATGCATGGTTAAGCTGGTACAGTTCCCCATTAAAAGGAGAACTGTCGGTTAGTGGAACCATTAATTCAGAAGATAAAATCTTCAATTTCAACTCCTTTGCCAGTCTAGGGGCTAGCAAAGTGCCCGTAGGAACCAACGTTAATTCATATCTTACGGATATCAACTATTTTCTTGGCGATAAGGATTATGCGGCTCTTGAAACTGGTGGAGATGGTTATGTAGACTTCCATATTTTGACTGCCACGGACGCGGAAGGTACTTTTGAAGCCATACTTGTTAATAGAGATGATCTCACAGATATTCTGGAAATAACCGATGGTAAATTCAAAGTCAAAACGCGATAGGCCCTTATTAAAGGAAGGGAAAAATAAGCTTTAAATAAGATGTCTGTAAGGCTGTTCTTATTCCAGTCCCTTCTTTTCAGGATTCCAAAAAGGCTTGTTTTTTATTTGTTTGATTTCCCAGTAAAGTTCATTTTTGAAATAAGTGTTTAATGCTACACATAACCTGCTGTCTCCAGCGAGGTAAACCATTTTTTCTCCGGTCATTCTAGGAATACTTTCTTTTACTTTAGCAATGATATCCTCGTAGGGATTTTGAGGTATTTCATAAAAGTCAAATGGCGACTTTCCATCTACATCAGGGAAATAATCGGCTTTGCTCTGGCTATATAAAATGCCTTGCACATTCTTTTCATCTGGAAGATTCCTATGAATCATATATAGGTGGGAGAGTGCAGATAAATCTCCAATCATCAGATAACTGTCTGCCGTTTCATCGACTAAGAAATTACCTTTCTTCCACTTGAAGTGTACTTTGTCGCCTTTTTTACAGTCTGATACCCATTTAGAGCCTAGGCCATGACTATGTGTAGCTATGGCAAGATCCATGTACTGTTCTTTCCGGTTAATATCCCAGACGGAGTAACTTCTTACTTTATCTTTTAACGGAACATTTTCTTGACCAATTCCAACGCCCAAGCGTAAAAAATATCCGGGTGTAAACTCGGCTTTGGAGATACTTTCACTACTTAATCGAATTTTATAAACGGTTTCAGACAGTTTTGTTTTCTCTGTAATGGTGGCTTCATCTAGAACCACTTTTTTTAATATATTTTCTATAATTCCCATGCTGTTTGAAGGCTAATCTTTGACTTTTATATGATTGCTTTCATTTTCGTAAGCGTTTTTAAATTCTTTAATAATTTCTAAAGGAGCTTTATGTGGTCTTCCAGTTGCTTTTTCATAGTCGGAAGGAACATCATTAGCTCCACCTTTTATGCCTTCATAAATTCCGGCAATCACAGTTCCGATAAAGTCTCCTAATGCTGCTTTTCTTTCTGCTAGGTAGGATGCTACAGAAATAGAATTAAAAACAAGATTGGTGGCGTAAACTTGATTGATGTATGCAGTAAGTTCACTTTGGGTAATTCCTTCACCTACTAAATTATAGGTACTTCCATTGTGTTTTTCTTCTAAAAGGATTTTGGCATAAGCATAGCCTAGTTCTCCTCGGCTGGTGTAAGTACATTTTCCATCCGCTGCACAGTTTCTGATTTCGCCCTCTTTTTGGTACGTGTCAATGTATTCTAAATCAGGCTCTATGTAGATACCATTTCTGCCAATAACCCATGCTAAACCCGAGTCTTTAACGTCGCTTTCGGTTTGTCTGTTGGTTTGAACAATTGGGCTGAAAGCATTGTTTTCTTCCGCTCCAATGATGCTGGTATAAACAATTTTCTTAACACCGTTTTGTTTGGCGGCTTCAATCACATTCCTGTGTTGTTGGATTCTTTTTTGAGGGTCATCCATGCCAGATACCAATAGAACGGCGTCTATACCGGCTAAAGCTTTGTTAAATTGTTCACGGTTGTTATAGTCGCCCGCTCTGACTTCTATACCCAGATGTTTTGCTCTTTCTGGTGTACGGGCTATTCCTATGACTTTGTCTTTTCCTATTTCGGCTATCAGTTGTTTTACGATTGCCGAGCCCAACTGCCCGCTGGCTGATGTTACTGCTACTTTCATATTAAATTGTTTTCTTAGAATGCTTCATCATATTGAACAGCGACATAAATAGTTTTACATTTTTTTAACTTGCTTTCGCATGTTGGGTGATTTACTAATTGACTCATAACCCGTTTTATTCTTTAGAAAATCTCCTGATTATTTTACAAAGTTATGAAGAGCCCATACCCTGGCAAAGGTAAATACCGTCTTAAAAATGGTAAATGTGGAACCAGTAAACTTAAATGCTCGATTTATAGTCTTTAGGAGTTAGTCCGGTGTGTTTTTTAAAGAACTTAGTGAAGTTGGTTACTTCGTCAAAACCTAATTGGTAAGCTATCTCTTTTAGGCTGCTGTTGGAGCTAAGCATAGCCCTCTTTATTTCCAAAATTACATATTGGTCAATGAAATTTTTGGCCGTATTTAAGGTGACACTTTGAATAATGGTATTCAAATGTTTGGTGGAAATGGACAAAAAGTTGGCATAGTCTTTCACATTTCTAGTTTCTGTGATCTTCTTTTCAACTAAGGTTTTAAATTGAGAAAACAGGGTATGGTATTTCTGGTTAGGTGTTTCAGGTTTTGACTGATGTGCGATTCGTTCTAACCTTAATAAATACAGCTCAAGTAATTTAGCCGATATATTCTTTTGAGCGTAAGAGTTTTCGCCAGAAAGTTCTTTTCGAAGTTCCTCAATAAAAGATGCGTTAAATGAACTTTGCTCTACAATGGGGGCGGAAATGTGATAGTTATAAAGCTGCGATATGAAGTCGATGGAAGATTTTGAAAAGTACTTTAAAACAAACTCTTCTGTAAAAGCGATAAGGTATCCTTCATAGCTTAAGTTTTCTTGAAAAGCATGCACTTGGCCTTTGGCAATCTTCAAAACGTTGCCTTTTGTAATCTGATATTTTTTCAGGTCAATTTGATGACTTCCTGCACCTTCTGTAATTACCATGAGGGCAAAAAAATCTAGGCGATGAGGCTTTTTAGGGTTGTGAGTAGGATTCTCATCTATTCTTGAGAATAAATCCTTAACGTTCAGAAATTCAATATCTGTTGCATTTTCGGCACTTTGGAAGGCTATTTTTGGAATTTCGTTCAAGGATGGAAATGGGTTATTGATCCATAGCTAAGTTAGCAATATCTAGCTGATTTAGTGATCAGAACTTAAGAGGTTTTAAGGGTAATGTTATTTCACAGTTACCTTAAGTCAATGTCTAACTTAGTGTGCTGTTAGATAAATCTTCCGATTATGCTGTTCTATAAAACCCAAAACCCCAAGGATTTTTTCACGAATGTAATCTGTTCATGCTATTTAGAAATTGGTTTTTGCATTTAACACACTATTTTAATCTGGTTTAAATGTCTGATTTATTGCTCTTTAAAACTCATTACGGTTCTCCAAAACATTAACCGGGTTTAACCTGAATGATGTTTCAGGAAACAACCAAATCATATAATTGTCTGGCAATGACTTGATAGATAGGAGTGTCAAAAATGCTCACTTCAATACATTGCTCTATGATGACAAAAGTCCCTACATATTTTAGGGTAGGGTGTATGTAACCATTTTTCATTTTATCCCATATCCAAGCAATAAGTATGAGGCTATCGGCGAGCACTAATGCAAACCATATTTCAGGTTTGGGTACGGAAGGGAAATAGTGCCTGAAACGAAACCATGCTGGCCATAAAACTACGATTGTTGCCAATAGCATAAATCGCTTATGATATTCAGGTCTGTTCCTGTTGATGAGTCCAAATAAGACAAGACCAAAAAATAATATCCCAGAAGTAACGACACCCAGCAAGCCAGAGTAAGCCGTGTTACCAAAGCCTTGAGACAACTCCCGATGAACTACGAAAACACCTGCAGGCACCATGGTAATGGTAACTCCTGCGGCAATAAAAAGTCCGGTAATTCCAAGGTATTGGTGTAAGCGATAATTTTTGAAATGGATTAAACCAGTTTGGACCACAAATAGAATTATCCAAGCGAAAGCAAAGGCACCATGAATGTGAATACTTACAGGGGCGTTAAAGCTTCCATGAGCAATGGGTATAAAAAATGTTTTAGCGAACCCAGCTAGAGCAGCAAAAAGTCCTACCAGAGCCATTATGAGAAAAAAAGAAGGCTTCTTTTTAGAGGAAACTGTTTTCATATCTCAAGAGTGAATTTGTGTAAAAATTAACAAAAAACGGATATTATCTGACCACTTGGTATCCTGAAGGTTAATTTGCAGTGCGTCATAAATGCTATTTGTCTAAACTGAGATAGTGTTTTCGGAGGTCTGAGGCTAACTTCTCCACGGCAGACCTCAAGACGGTTCTTGGCATAGTAGCCGCAAATTCGTCCAAAAAATTCTTTAATCTTTCTTCGTCTCTTTTCCCTGCTTCTCTAAGCCAACTGCCTACGGCTGTCTGTACGAAATGTTCTGTATCGTTTACTAATAGGCTAGCAATCTTGAAGGTGTCTTCAATTTCATTTTTTCTGATAAAAAAGTAGGTACTTACTATGGCCGTTCTCCTTTCCATGGGATGGACGGATTTAGCTAAGTCATATAAGGCTTTTTTATCCTTGCCGTCCAAAAAACCTCCTACCACATAGGGTGCAGCCCTATCTACCATTCCCCAGTCATCAATCCACTTATGGTTATCGATATATGCATGGTAAACAGCCTCTTTCTCTTCTTGAGTCGTCTTCTTATTTCGAGCTTTCCAATCTAAAATAGAAACGGCACCAAGTCGGTGATCGTAATTTTTGTTTTGAAGTAATTTCACCACTTCTAGCACGGGCATAAATTGAAATTCTTTAGCAAAAGAAAATAGCTCTCTTTTAGGAATACCTCCAGCATATTCTTGGCTAACGATATTTAAAGTTTCAATAAATTCCTCAGCTGACATTCATTTATTGGATTTGAATTTCTACTTTATTTCTTAATAGGGTCTTTTAAAATGGTCTATTTTTAACGAAGTGAAAGTGTGAAAATATCCTCATTAAAGGCTTATATAAAACCTATAATTACCATTCGAAACGCTTGGTATTTGAATCAAATAATACGCAAGCTTTCTACATGATAAATATCGTTAAATTTCTGAAAATGAGAAAGCTGATACATCAATTATGATATTGCAAATGAGAATATTTGTTTACCTATCGAAGAGAACTCAATTTACGCTTAATCCTTTTTGATACATTGATGACAGAAGCTTGCAAAAATCTTATTCACTTTGTGTTTTATAGCCATAAAAACCTACCACTGCTAAGCATATTAAGGGAAGTATAAAAGAAAACTTTATTTCGGGTAAAAAGCCCAGTACTTGTACATCGGAAAAACCACTGCCACCCCAGTCTAAGATGCTACCTTGCAATACCGGCAATAATGCTCCACCCACGATAGCCATGACCAAACCTGCCGAGCCAATTTTGGCTTCGTCACCCATATCTTTTAAGGCAATGCCGTAGATGGTTGGAAACATAATCGACATAAAAATAGAAACGGCTACCAAGGATATCAAACCTATCATGCCAGGGAGTAGGATAGCTCCAGCAGCACAAAGCACTCCTCCAATTCCGAAATACATCAGCAGTTTTGATGGATTTATACTTTTCATCAATGCGGTACCAATCCATCTACCAGATAGGAATAAGATCATGGCCGTAATGTTATAGTAAGTGGCGGTGAGTTGAAGGCCTAAACTTTCGTTTAAAAAATCTACATATTGAAAGATGTAGGTCCAGCACATGATTTGAGCCCCTACATAAAATGCTTGGGTAAGCACTCCAAATAAATAGTTTTTATTTGCGAATAGCTTTTTAAAGGAATCCGACAGGTTTATCTTATCCTCCTCGTCGGTTTTTGGCATTTTGGTAAAGATAATAATGGCCATAATGACTAATACTAAAATTCCTAAACCGATATATGGAATACTGATTATTCCTAGGTCGTTTTCTCTAATTGCGGCCAATTCATCAGAGCTTAAAGCATTATAAGCTTCTTTGGTGTAATCGTCGGAGCGAAGAGCGTTGATGACAAAAACTTGTGCAATAATCATCCCAGTGAGTGAACCCACGGGATTAAAAGCCTGGGCCAAATTAAGTCGCTGTGTAGCGGTTTCTTTATCACCAAAGGCTAATATGAGAGGATTAGAAGTCGTTTCTAAGAAAGCTAAGCCACAAGTGATGACCCAAAGAGAAATAAGGAAATAGCTAAATTCTTCTTTGGCAGCAGCAGGGTAAAATAGAAATGCACCAATAGCATATAAACTTAGACCGACTATAATTCCAGATTTATAGGAGTACTTTCTGATGAACATAGCGGCAGGAAGTGCCATGAAAAAATAACCAAAATAAAAGGCAAACTGTACCAGCGAAGCCTGCACGTTGCTTAACTCCGGCATTACCTTTTTAAATGCTGAAACCATGGGGTTGGTTAAATCATTGGCGATTCCCCAGAGTGCGAATAAAGACGTAATAATTATAAATGAAAACAATAATTCTTTACGGACTACAGGTATGTTTTTTAGCTTGTTCATAGGGTTTTTATAGGGTTTATAAGGATCTATCTAAATGCACGTAACCGCCATCGACATAAATCAACTGGCCAGTGGTATGGCTAGACTTGCTCGATAATAGAAATGCCACGGTGTCCCCAATTTCTTCTGCGGTGGTCATTCTATTCTCAAAGGGTATGTTTTTAGTTATGGCCGCTAGTTTTTCCTCTTTATCTGGAAAAGTATTAATCCATTTTTCATATAAGGGCGTGTAACATTCCGCCACAATTAAAGCGTTCACTCTTATGCCAAATGGTAATAATTCTACCGCCCATTCTCTGGTCAAAGCATTGCGTCCTCCGTTTGATGCGGCATAGCCAGAGGTGCCTCCTTGGCCTGTATCTGCCGTTTTTGAGCCTATGTTAAGGATAGCACCTTTACTTTTTTTAAGGGCAGGCAGAGCATATTGTGCCATAAGGTAATAATGCACCAAGTTGCTTTTTAGCGAATTTATAAATCCCTCGTAAGTGCCACTTTCTAGTCCTACGCCATCATTTACTCCCGCGTTATTTACCAGGCCATCTATGCGGTCATATTTTTCTAAAACGGCATCCACGGCACTTTTACATTGTTTTGGGTCGGATAGTTCAGCTATGGTGTAGAAAACTTCATGGCCTTGAGATTTGAAATCCTCTAAGAGGCTTTCAACGCTTGCTTTATTTCTGGTTACTATAACTGGTATGGCTTTTTCTCTCAACAATGATGCTACAATGCCAAGTCCGATGCCCTTGGAGCCACCTGTTACTATGATTACTTTATCCTTTAGTTTTAAATCCATGATGGAGGTTTTTGAATTTCCCATTGCTTTCTTTTTCAAGAGAGCAATGGGATAATAAGGGTTTTATTCTTGGTAGTTTTTGCACACCTGACTAGAAACGCCTAGGCCATCTATGCCCAGTTCCATCACATCTCCTTCTTTTAAATATAGTGGTGGGTTGAGGCCTAAACCTACGCCAAAGGGTGTTCCAGTGGAGATGATGTCTCCAGGTAATAAAGTCATGAATTGGCTGATGTGACTCACCACATGTTGCACATTAAAAATGAAATCAGAAGTAGAGCTGTTTTGCATCATCTCTCCATTTAATTTTAACCATAGATTTAAATTATTAGGGTCTTTAATTTCATCTTTAGTAGCTATAAATGGACCTACAGGAGCGAAAGTGTCACAGCCTTTACCTTTGCACCATTGGCCAGAACGCTCTATTTGAAAAGCTCGCTCGCTTACATCATTATGCAATACATAACCTGCAATGTGATCGAATGCGTCAGCTTCTTTTACATAAGAAGCTTTTTTACCAATAACGATGGCTAACTCAACCTCCCAATCTGTCTTTGTGCTTCCTTTTGGAATAGTCACGGTGTCATTTGGTCCCACTAAAGCGGTGGTAGATTTAAAGAATAGCACAGGCTCTTTTGGAATGTCCATACCTGCTTCTGCGGCATGTTGAGCGTAGTTTAGACCTACACATACTATTTTGGAGGGTCTTGTTAAGGGTACACCTAATCTTACATTGTCCTCGATTTCAGGACAACTGTCCTGGTTTTTGGCCAACCAAGTTGTTAACTTTTCTATACCTTCATTTCCAAAAAAATCTTCGTTATAATCGGAACCAAAAGCAGATACATCTATTCTTTTCCCGCTTTCTAATTGTACGCCAGGTTGCTCTTTTCCTATTTCTCCAAATCTTATTAATTTCATCTTCTCTGTTTTTTAATTGCCATTTAATTTTATGAACCCACCGTCTATAGCATAGTCGGTGCCTGTAATAAACTGAGCCTCGTCTGAGCATATAAACAGTGCTAAGTCTGCTATCTCCTGTGGTTTTCCCATTCTTCCTATTGGTTGGGTTTTAGATAGTTTCTCAAACATTTCGGCCTCTTTTCCCGGATAGTTTTTACTTATAAATCCGTCTACAAAAGCGGTATGCACTCTGGCAGGTGAAATGCAATTACAACGGATGCCATCAGCGATATAGTCTTTAGCTATGGAATACGTCATGGTCAAAACCGCCCCCTTGGTCATAGAATAGGCGAATCGGTTGTTAATACCGACCGATGAGGCAATGGACGCGATGTTTAAAATTACCCCGCTTTGATTTGTTTTGAATGTGGGTATACATGCCTTCACGCAATTATAAACCCCCTTGATATTGACATTATAAAGTCTGTCTAAATCCGCTGTTTCCACAGCCTCTATATTTCCTATATGAGCTATTCCAGCATTATTCACCAAGATATCAATTCCGCTATTTTGGGCTATAGACTGAATGATACTTTCTACGTTTGTTTGGTCTGATACATCACATTGGTGTGCCTTTGCTTTTTCACCAAAACCTTCTATTTCTTTTACGGTTTCTAAAGCAGAATCTAAATTGAAATCCAATATATGTACTTCAGCACCTTGCATGGCAAAAGTGGAGGATATCGCTTTACCTATGCCACTTCCTCCGCCCGTTACTATGGCTACTTTGTTTTTTAAACTAAATTTTGTCATTTTATTTTTAACCTTTTTCTGGTTTACTTCACGATCTTTTACAAAGACATTCCACGTTTCCACGGAATGAAGTCATCTTGTTTTAGTTGTCTTGCTTTGGTTTGTTTTCCGCTGGCTACCGCTATCATATAATCTAGTAATGCCTCGCCGGTTTCAGCAATATTGGCCGTTCCATCTATGATAGCCCCTGTGTTAAAATCAATGATATCATTCATCTTTTGGAACAATTTGGTATTTGAAGATACCTTAACTACTGGTGTTATCGGGTTTCCTGTAGGTGTACCTAAACCCGTCGTAAACAAGATGATATTACATCCAGAGCCTGCCAAACCTGTGGTAGATTCTACGTCATTGCCTGGCGTACATAACAGGTTAAGGCCAGAAGTAACAACTTGTTCGGTATAATCCAAAACATCTTGCACGGGAGAGGAACCACCTTTTTTAGCAGCACCTGCCGACTTAATGGCATCTGTTATTAAACCATCTTTTATGTTTCCAGGAGAGGGATTAGCATAGAATCCTGAACCAAGGGCATCCGCTTTGGTATTATAGGTGGTCATGATGCTGGAAAACTTCTTCGCTTTTTCTTTGCTAGAGCACCTGTTTATTAGCTCTTGTTCTACGCCGTTTAATTCTGGAAATTCGGATAAAACTGTGGCACCACCAAGGCCTACAATTAAATCAGATACATAACCTAAAGTAGGGTTTGCAGAAATACCAGAAAAACCATCTGAGCCTCCACATTCTAAGCCTATGACTAATTTAGATAGGGGAGCAGGTTTTCTGGTGAAGGTATTGGCTTGCATTAAACCCACAAACGTTTTTTTGACGGCTTCCGCCAATAGCTCTTTTTCTGATGTACTTTGCTGTTGCTCTAAAACGTAAACAGGTTTTTTACAATCAAACTTTGTCAAAGCCTCTTGTAAAATACTAGATTGGGCATGCTGGCATCCTAAACTTAAAACGGTGGCTCCGGCTACGTTGGGGTTATTGATATAGCCCGCTAAAAGGTGACAAAGGGTAACAGCATCTGAGGTAGCTCCTCCACAGCCACCGTCATGCGTTAAAAACTTTATGCCATCCACATTCGGGAATGTTGGATTTTTGGCATGGTCGTTTGCTTCAATGATGATATCGGTATTTAAAATGCTTTCGGCCGTTGCTCCAGACGTGTAAGCGTTAATTAAAGCCGCAACATCAAAACCGAGGTGTTGTTTTTTGCCGTAACCGAGTTGCTCAATTAAGGCCTGCTTCAGTACTTCTACGTTTCTATTCTGACAAAACACCAGCGGAATAATCAGCCAATTGTTTTCTGTACCTACTTTACCGTCCGCCCTATGATAGCCATGGAATGTTTTATGTGTGAATTTAGAAGCATATGGAGCGATCCATTTTTTATTTTCCTCTAAATCCTGAACCTCATACTTCTCTGTATCGTGTATAAGGTTTGATGTGCTAATCAAATCTCCTTTTTTGATGGCTTCTTTTGCCTTGCCCACTAATACCCCATACATATATACAGGATCACCTATTTTTAAGGATGCTGTAACAAACTTGTGCTTTGCGGGTATATTACTTTGCAGTTTATACGTTTTGGTATCAAATACAAGCTCCGTTCCTTGGCTTAAATCAGTTAAGGCCACTAATACATTATCTTTTTCATGTATTTGTAATACTTTTTTCTGGCTGCTCATTAAATTCTAAATAATAGGGTTGTTTTTTTTGCCTTTTTATTCCAAACGGCTTGCGTTTAAACAGTTTGGTGAGTAGAAAAAGCTCTTTGTTATGATTTCTTGAATTTCTTTAGTCTTAACAAAGCTTCCATAAAATAATAGTCTGCATAAATGATCGGCATATCTATTTCAGAGTTGTGGGGATAATGACCGGTGGAGTGTAGCAGTAAAGCTTGGTTTGTGTCTCCACTTAGATAAGCCTTAGTGGATAACTTGTCTATGTAGCTCACCGCAGCCTTATAATACTTTTCTTTAAGTAATGGATCTTTCACGAGTCCAGATAGCTCCAACATACCGCATGCTGCCACGGCTGCTGCTGAGGCATCTTTTGGGGCATTAGGTATAGCAGGATCGTCAAAATCCCAGAAAGGAATGCCATCTTCTGGAAGACGCTTCATATAGTGTTCTGTTAATTTTATGGCTGTGTTTAAAAACGCTTCATCTCCCGTTTCTCTGTAAGCCACAGAGAATCCATAAATACCCCAAGTTTGCCCTCTTGCCCACATAGACTCTGTGGCATAACCTTGATGTGTATACCCTCTTAAAAATTTCCCTGTTTTTTGGTCAAAAGAACCCACATGGTAAAGGGCACTATCAGCACGAACCAGGTGATCCATTGTTTTTTCCGCGTGACTTTTAGCAATATCATATAGGTTTTGTCCGCCACCGTTTTTTGACGCCCAAAAAAGCAATTCCAAGTTCATCATATTGTCAACAATGGTATTGTATTGGAATTTGTCCATTTGGCTCGGCCAAGACAGAATTGTACCTACTTTAGGGTCGTATAGGGTTGCCAGATTATTAGCTGCGGCAAGTAAAACTTTTTTATAGTCCTCGTTGCCTGTTAACCTATATGCATTACCGTAACTGCTGTTTACCATAAATCCTACGTCATGATTTTCTGCTTTGTTATAAGCTATTTCTTTAAGAGGTAGGGTAAACCGCTCGGCATCTTTTTTTATTTCTTCGTCGCCAGAAGCTTCGTATGCATACCACAGAACACCAGGCCAAAAGCCACTGCACCAGTCTTTAACGTCTACAAGATCCCAATTTGTTTTTCCTGCTTTTATATTTCTAGGGAAGCTATCCACTTTAACTAAGGCACTGGCAGTGATTTTTGTTTTTTGTACTAAGTCATCCAATACTTTATTTCTTTCTATTTCTACAGCCGAGTGGTCCGATTGTGCCTCTTCTATTGTGGCATTACATGCTAGAAGTGAAAATATAGCTAGCCAGGAGATGGCTTTTAGAATATTCATTTAATTAAAATTAAGTTATAAATAATTATAAAAAAGTAGCATTTACTTGAAATACAATTTTAGAGATTATGGGATGCACTCAGGATAAATTATGAACCAAAAGCTATAACATATTACTCTTTATAGAGCGTATGGGCAGGATTTGTATTCTAATCACCCGCTACTTATAGAAATGGAATCCACTTTTTGGGGAGTAGACTACTCGGCAAGTCGATTTATTGAAATTAAAGGAAGGTGGGCTTGATGATATAATGAATACCATGAGATACAGAATTTAGTTGGATATCATTTAGCCGCTTCAATATGGTCATTGAATATCGGTGAGTTTAGGGTCTAATTTAATTCGTAATAGTTTTCATTATAGTTTATTAAGGATTTTGAAATCTATTTGATACCATTCCTACTGCAGGGTCTTTTAGTTCACTTTAGCCAATTCTTAATCGGATAGATTTATAGAAGGATTTTCAATATCTCAAAACGAGTTTAGGTTTTCGGATGGTTTGATGGATATGATCTGCCTAATATTCTGTGGTATTATTTTTATAATTCAAGGGTGTGATTGTCGTAAGATAAGGAGTCCAATAAAATCTCAAAAAAAGTAAAGAATATGTCGTAAAACGTGGAATAGTGCATTGTGGTAGGTGAATATTGATAAAAAATAGGCTAAAATGGACGATGTTTTATAGCTTTTGGATTATAATTTACAAGCTCTCTTGCCGATAGTCTCTAATATTGTTCTATCAATTTATTGAGTCAAAATCAAAATTTATTTTTTAACCCTAACGGCAAATTTTTATGACAAAATTTAAACATAATCTAAGAAACCTGTATCACTTTTTGAGTCTATTTTGGATAATAGGCATTCTTACCTCAGGAGCCATTGCACCAGTATTTGCTGCTGAGAAAATATCAGAGATTAATGCAAGGGTAACTGGGAAAGTTGTGGCTTCTAGTGACAAGCAAGGAATGCCCGGCGTGAATGTTTTAGTAAAAGGAACCCAAAAAGGTACTTTTACTGATGGCGAAGGAAACTATACTATAGATAATGTAGATGCCAATGCAATATTGGTTTTTAGCTTTATTGGTTTCAAAAGTCAAGAGGTGACTGTTAACAGTCAAACCGTAATTAATATTACTTTACAGGAAGATGACCGATTACTTGATGAGGTTGTCGTGGTAGGTTATGGAACGGCAAAAAAGGAAACCTTAACAGGAGCTGTAGAACAAATTACATCAGAAGCATTTGAAGATTTAGCAGTAGGAAGCCCTGCCCTAGCTCTTCAAGGTAGAACTCCTGGATTAGTTGTTAGCCGTAGTTCTTCTAGACCGGGTGATGAAGGTGTTAATTTCCTTATTAGAGGAGCCTCCTCTATTAACGGAATAGCTCCTCTTATTGTAATAGATGGCATACCTTCAATAAATGCATCTTCTTTTAATGATATGAACCCAAATGACATTGAAAGTGTGAGCGTTTTAAAAGGAGGGTCTGCATCCGTATATGGTTCTCGTGCTGCTGGTGGTGTTATTTTGGTGACTACTAAAAAAGGAAAAGGCGATGTTAAAGTTGAACTAAGTTCAGTTTTTCGTATGGGTACCGTGGGTATTCGTCCACCATCACCAACAATGTCTGAATATGGACAGCTTTATTTAGCGGCAGTTGATGAAGATTTAGCATCTAATAAGCCTCCTCGTTATTTCTTTTGGAATGATCGTTCAACGGTAGAAAGAATTGCTTCTGGTGAAGAAGGATATTATGATTTACCGATTAATGGAAACATATGGTTAGGAAATTCAGCCAAATTTGATGAGATGTTTGGTAATTCTGCCTCTAATCAAACTAACCTTAGTGTATCTGGTGGTACTGCTAAAAGTAATTATCGTATATCTGCTGGCTATGATAAAAATGTTGGCGGTTTAAAAGTTGCTGATGATACTGCTGATAAATATAATTTCTCAGCAAATTATGGTATTGACATTTCTGATAGATTAAGTCTAAACACTAACATTACTTATTTTAATAATAAATTTTCTGGGCCTGCAGCGGGTTTAGCTAGAGAAGCTGCTACTTGGGATGCACCTTTATTTCCGACTTATAATGCAGACGGGCAATACTATGCCAATTTTGGGGGAGTCAATATTACTGGTGATAGAAATGCCATAGCCCAAGTTAAAGATGCTGGTCGTGAAAATTTCACTAGAGAGCAGTTTAAAATATCAGCACAGGCTACTTATAAACTAACGGACCATTTAAACCTTACTGGCTCCTATGCTCTTAGTAAGCAAAATAGCGTTTGGCAAAGGTATGCAGTCTCAGTGCCGCTATATAGTTGGCAAGGAGGTTTCTCTAATAATATAAATAATACAACTTTTATTGAAGAAGGAACAGGACCAGATTCGAAAGATGGTAACATAAGCTATAATAATTATAAAGCAGTTTTAAACTATACTAATAGTTTTGGAGACCATAATGTGTCTGGATTAGTAGGTATAGAAGCGGAGAAAAATATAATTGATGAGTATTATTTGAGAAGAAATGGTTTTGTTGATTATGGCGTATACGACATAAATATTGGAGCGACTGATCAACTTGTTTCAACCTCAGGTGGAGGTAGTACTTGGGGTGCTTTCGGTTATATTGGACGTTTAAACTATGATTACAAAGGAAAGTATTTACTAGAATTACAAGGTAGACGTGATGGGTCTTCAAGATTTGCAGAAGGAAGCAAATGGTCTAACTATGGTAGTATATCTGCTGGTTGGGTCTTAACTAAAGAAGGTTTCTTAGCAGACAATGATCTGTTATCCTTCTTAAAAATAAGAGGTGGCTATGGTGAATTAGGAAGTACCTCGGGTATTGGTGATTTCGGATATTTATCAACAGTTGGTTTTGGTACTACTGTTTTTGGTCAAACCAATGCTTCACAACAGGCGACTTCAAGGGCCAGTAGTTTATTTAGTAGTACTACAACTTGGGAGCGTATTGCCACTACAGAATTTGGTGTAGATTTCGGATTGTTTAGGGATAAAATGTTTGGTTCATTTGACCTATATAAAAAGAATAATATAGGAATGCTAGTTAGAGGGATTTTGCCTCAAACACTAGGAACATCGGCTCCATTCACTAACATAGGGACTTTAGAGACCAAAGGATGGGAAGCTATGTTAGGCTGGAGAAATAAAATTGGTAATGATTTAGACTTGGCTATAAGTGCCAATATGAGTGATAGCAGAAACGAAATCACTAAATATGATGGAGCCCAATCTATTGTAGAGAACTTAAATGCTGCATCAGCCGGTCGAAACATTTTGGGAAAACCAATTAACTCATTTTATTTATGGGAAACGGATGGATATTTTGGCTCTCAGGAAGAAGTGAATGCCTATTATTCCAGTCTTAATGCTGGAGGGATATTACCTTCACAAACCTCTAATGATGCTTTACGTCCTGGAGACATGCGAGTTGTAGACTCTAATGGAGACGGCACCTTAAACACGGATGATTTAACATACATGGGCGATAATGCTACCCATTATGTATATGGTTTAAATTTTGATTTAAAGTATAAGAACTTTGATTTAAGTGGTTTTTTCCAAGGAGTTCTTAATCAGCAAATCTATAGAACGGGTTATTTTGCTCAACCTTTTCAGGCAGAATGGCAGAACCAATCTAACACTTGGTTAGGTAGAACATGGACAGAAAATAACCAAGACGCAGAGTTTCCTAGATTAACAACTCAACGTGGATTGTCTGCCTGGAACTACAGAAGTAAAGATCATATATTACAAAACAACAGATATTTGAGATTGAAATCTCTAATTGTAGGTTATAATATCAGAAGCGTAAAATTAGGTAAAACACCGATTGATAACATACGAATTTATTTGTCAGGAAATGATTTGTTCGAGTTTACCAGTGTAAAAGACGGTTATGACCCAGAATTTAGAGCAAGTACAAATGAAAGTGTTTATCCATTTATGCGTACCTGGGCAGCGGGCTTGAAAATATCTCTTTAAGCTAAATTTCAACAAAAAAATTATAGAATAATGAAAAAAATAATACATATAATTATACCGTGCGTATTGATGCTCTTTACATCTTGTGAAGATAGGTTTATAGACTTGACACCTCCTGCTTCTATAACAGACGATGTTTACTATACCAAAGCGGAGCATTTCTTAACAGGTTCTAATCGCTTTTATACAAACCTCATAAGATGGAATGACCAAGGCGTATATTCAGGTCATGGTTCTGATTTAGTTGGCTATACCGAAGACGGTGGCATGCAAGAATATAGTAGAGGAGATACGCAAGCACCTGCAGAAGATGCCTATTATTCAGGCCCTTACAGTGCTATTAGAGATATGAATCTTTTACTGGCAAGAGCGGAGGCCTATGAAGGAAATGATATCGGTGCGTATGTTGCAGCCACTAAATTTCATAGAGCTTGGCAATATTTCTTTTTAGTGCAGCGATTTGGAGGTGTTACCTTAGTGACAGAACCTTTAGATGTTGATTCAGAAGCACTTTTTGGAGCACGTAATAGTAGATACGAAGTGGTTGCTCAAATTTTAGCTGACCTAGATGATGCTATAGCGGGTTTACCAACAGAACAGGATATTCCAGGTGGAGATAAAGGGAAAATAAGTAAATGGGCAGCCATGGCATTTAAAGCAAACGTGCTATTGCATGAGGCTACTTGGATGAAATATGTAGGCAAAAGTACTGATGGAGATGGCACTTCAACAGGAGCTGGTAGTGCAGGTTTTTCTGAATCTAATATTAACACTTACCTTCAGGAAGCAGTTACCTTAACTAAGACGGTAATGGATAACGGTGGTTTTGAACTTTGGAATCATAATGCCGAACTTGATAATTTAAGTTCAAACTTCTTATTTAATCTAGAAGATGGTGGGTCTAACCCAGGTGGATTAGATAAGGCGACAAATAAGGAATTTATTCTTTATAATAAGTACGATTTTACTTTCAGACAGGCCGGTACTTTAGTAAGTCACGTTTATGAAGGGCGTATGAAACCAAGCAGAAAAATGATTGATATGTTTTTATGTGATGATGGTTTGCCTATAGCTCAATCTCCAAAGTTTCAAGGTTATGCAAATACACCTGATGAGTTCCAAAACAGAGACTATAGAATGAGGGCTTATTTTACATATCATAAGAACCTTGGTGAGATTCCGGAAAACGGTGATGTGCGTTTAAGTGGGACAAATAATTTCGGTTACTTCAATTCGAAGTTCATGAGTTGGAAATGGGGAACCGATGAGGCCTATAGAGCAACAACGACGGAAGCTTATGACATGCCTTTAATACGTTTGGCAGAAGTATATTTGATGTATGCCGAAGCTATTTATGAGTTAAACGGTAGTTTAACGGATGCTCAAATGGCTGAGTCTATTAATTTGGTGAAAGCCAGAGCAGGTTTACCTGGAATAACAAACGCCTTTATATCTGCTAATAACATGGATATAAAAACTGAAATTAGAAGAGAGCGTACTATTGAGCTTTACGCAGAAAGTGGAACAAGGTTTAATGACCTTAAACGTTGGGGTATTGCGGAGCAAGAGTTAGGCGAAACTATATATGGTGCTGTTATTGAAGGTACGGTTTATGAAGGAAATACAGCTTTATATGACCCAACTAAATATGGTTACGGCGAAGAAACTACTATGACTGGAGTTGGTCAAAGAAGGTGTCTTATCGTACAGCCTTCTGGAATTCGTAACTTTAGTAAAGATGATTATTTATTTCCATTGCCTACTTCTCAAACGGGTTTAAATCCTAGTTTAAGACAAAATTCAGGATACTAAATGGTTCGAAATCCTGGTTGGTTATAAAAGAATACAATAGTTGAATAGGTTTAGGAACGGCTACGGACATTTGTCTGTAGTCGTTTTTTTTGGTCAATGTCTAAAGAATGGGGAGTGCTTCAATTCTACCATTGGCAGTTGGGATACAAGTTTGTAAGAACTTAAATCCAAGACCGTACGACAAGAGTCGTATGAATTGAGAGGTTCACGACTACGCGTCCCGGTACAGTTCTGTGAGAGGTAAGGGGTGAAACTCCCCTTATCTACTCGACTTTGGTGCGTTTTTTATTATTTTTATTTTATTGTCAATAATGTCTTGCTACCTTGTTTTGTCCTTGTCAACTTACCGGATTTCTCCATGTATTGTGCAGTTGTGGAGATGAGGCGTCCATCGTCACAATCAAGGTTCTTCTTTAAGTCGATCTGTGGACAATTGGGATTTGCTTTTACGTATTGGTATATTTTGGCTGCAAGATGTCTCCTTGTAAATGCAATGTCTACTTTGTCTTTATAGGGGTGTAACTCTTTAAAGTAGTCAACGATGTCTTGAATATTCTTGAGTTGTCCAGTGTTGCCGTTGATTGCGAAGTAAATAAGTGCTTTGTCAAGGGCAGGAATTGTCTTGATGTCAAAGCTACCATACTCTTCTTTGTTGTACTTGATAATTGATTCAAGTAAACCTAAACTTCCTTGGGAATGCATTAGAAGATCGCTAATGTCTCCTTTTTTATCGGCTGCCTTTAATTTGTCCATTAGGTCAAAGTACAAGTCGTTCAGTTTTCTCAATGATTGTCCTTTGTATGCCTCTCGGTAGCGAGCGACTATCTCAGGTACTCCATATGTCTTGGTCGTTGGGGTCGGTTGTGGTTTGGCAGGAGTTGCCTTTATTGGTTTCGACTCTTTAGTCGTCTGTGTCGGTTTTTGTTTTGTCTGACCGCCACCGAATAGTTTTTTTAAGAAACTCATGTAGTCTTTTTTTAATGGCACACAACGCTCAGTATAAGATGCCGTAGCTGACGATAGGAAGCTATGCATTCTTATATCTTGTTGGCGGTAGTTTTTATTTATTCGTTTTGATTTGCGTCATGAATTTCTTTGTTGTCATAGTAAATATGTTCAGGAGTTCTGTTTTCTATTGGTTTTATAAAACCGTATTTGAATCGAGATTCGAACTCTTCCACCGAAATGGATTTGAAATCCTCAATATCATCTTTATCTACTCCACCGAAAAGGCTACCTGTAATATATCCATGCTCAATTTTATCTAGATTGACTCTGGTTGTTTTCGAATCAATGGCAGTAATGGTCGCCACGGCTGTCACATCAATTCTACCCTTAGAAATGTCAAAGTGCAAGTAAAAAAGGCTGTCCGATAGATTTTTCTCTAAAGTATCACTGTACGCATGTCCTGGCCGAATTAAATTGAAAAGGTCTGCCTTGCTTATTTGCAGCTCGTATTCCTCATTCACAGTTAAGTTCAAATCGACTTTTTCTCTCGGTAATGTTGTTGCCCAAATTGCAAACAGAGTAAGAATTCCTATCGGTATTTTCAAATACTTGCTAATTTTTTGCTCTGTTGAAATCTGCCTTTGAAAGTAACCAAATGACAGTGGAAGAATGAATAAAGCGAATAAGTCAGTGTAGTCAACTACTCGGTTAAATCCAATTCCAATGTTCTGAGCCAAATTGATTACTTCTTGTGAAAATGGTGATTTCCAAAACACGAATAGAGCAGCTGTTCCGATATAGATTGTTTTAGTCCATTTAATTCGAAGACTGGATAAGAAATATGGAAAAAGGAAAAGCCCTGCTATGTCAGAGAGTTTACCTGTCAAAAAGTTCGAGAACTCATATTTCAGATAAAAGTCATTTAAAAGCAACAACCCCAAAGCCAAAATGAACAGTGGTCTTGATAATATGTCTGGTCTTGAGAGTCTCATTTTAATTACCGCCAACAGCGATATATCAGGACATATGTCTGATATATCGCAAATATTTTATCTAATCTAGGAGATTTTAAATTACCGAAAAAGTATTCACTGCTACATGGGTGTACTTGGTTCATATTATAACAAAGTTCGTTAGCATACTTTCAATAAATATACGATAATGATACGATATGAATTTGAAGATAATGATACGTTGGGATACGAAAATATACGGTAATGATACGTTTCAAATTACGCTTAACGATTTGTAGATGGTGCGTGTCCCGCAGGGTGCAGTGCACCATACACCTTTTTATGCGTAGTTTTCTTTATTTCATATTCAAATTTCAGAACTCTTAAATTCCATAAAGTTAAAGTTTGCGTGGCAGTAATTCTATCATTTACACTTCTTACCACTAACTCGTCTTTAAATGATTTAATGAACTTAGTCCAAAGCTGTCCTTTGGAGTCTTTTAGCAAAAAGTAAAACCCGCTATCTCCAATTTCTTGTCCTGCGGAATCTAGTATGAGTTCCCCGTTTTTTCCAACTTTAGGAGTTAAAATGACTGTTGCATTTCCATTTGGTAATGGGAAAATTGCTTTGATACATGTCTTACCTGATGGTATGGTACACGTTTCATAAACACCTGAATAAACTACTTGCCCCGTCGATTTAAATGCTCGAAGCCAAATCGTTCTTTTAACTTCATTTGTTTTAGAATCGTGTAGTTGAATTATTTCACTTGTCAATCCTGATGAGTCCTCTACGTTTTGAATTGGAACATTTAATTGTTCTATTCTTTTACTAAAAATTATTCTTACCAAAATGCCGAAACCTTTAAATAATGGATTCCATTTTGCTTTTAATCTAAGGTCATAATTAGAGGTATTCTCATAAAAGTCAATCACATCTTGAGATAAAGCATTTAGTTCATCTGTGGACAGATTTAACTGGTCGATTGATTTAATTAATCCCTTGTCTTTTTTTTTATTATCAATTACTAAATGTTCTTTTTCTGCTAATTGCTTGATGAATTTATGACCAATACCATTTGTGCCTCCAAAAGGGCCTAAAAGCCATTTATGATTTGTTCTATCAATTTTCTTCCCAAAAACAATAACCCATTGCTGAGTAATCCAATCTTGTTTGCTTTGTTTTTTATGTGCTATTCCCATTTTACTAAACCCCTTAAGTGTTGGGAATGAAATTTGATTCTCCTTTCCACTGACCAAACTCGGCCAAAGGTTTAAATCTTAAAGTAGTGAACTCAAAATGAAAGTCTTTTCTTTCTCTTTCTTTCATTGCAGCGGAATGCCTTTTAGGCTTTTCAACCGCACTATGACCATGAACCATATCTGTCATTTCTTTTTCCGTTTTCCAAATTGAAAAAGTTGAGACTGTATTCGGAAACTTTACTGATGCCAATGAAAGTGTAGTTCCTGGATGGTCTCTTACTAGTTTTTCTACAGGTCTTCCCCAATGTATAAATCTAGGTACTGCAAAAGGTTTCATTCTTGCTATTGTTACAGCAACTACTGGAGAATTTGGACTTTCCAATTTGTCTTTATAATCGGGTATTTTGAAACCACTAAACTTTCCCCATTCTCTAATAAAAGACAAACGCACGTGCCATCCTTTTGCTAGAATTCTTCCAAAATTGTCATGTTCCAAATAATTTTCCAGTGCATTTTCATTTTCCCATTGTATAAAAATTGCTATTTGACCTATTAGAACTCTAGAGGGAGAAAAGATTGGAGAACCTAAGGTCATCGCTGTCATGGATTCTGAGTGAATCAATCCTTTAATGTTATTGGAAATTGGATTCGAGAATATTCTCTTGATTGCATCAAAAAAAGGAAGTTCTACTAAATGATAAGAGAATATATTCACTTTGACTGAATTAATAGTTCGATGTCGTTTTTAAAATTACACATAGCGAGCTTATATCTGCATCCCTTTTTTGGTCGGAAGTGTGAAATACACATACTGCCATTTACTGATAATAAATGTAGTAAAAATACCTAGCCCAAAAGTTTTTTTGAATCTCTGAAATTTATGTGCTGCTACGTGGGTGTAGACTTCTGCAGTGAATTTCAAGAACAGCTAAAGCGTCTATTACAAGAAAAAAAGGCTACAAAGCGGGCGTCGGCAAAAGCCGTACGTAGGCCGCAATAGAATTATGGTGTGACTGGGCTGACGTACCAGAACCCCCAACCCATCATGTTCTATTTATGGGTCGGGCTACTCGATTAGTGGTTCGGCTTTTTATCTTTCAATTTATTCAATTCATTTTTTGTTATCCAAAGTTCATGTCCAAGAGTGTCCGCTAAACTTTTATACCTCACAAAATCAAAGTGCTTTCCGTCTTTATTGTACTTAGAAGATTTGACAACTCCAAAGCTATAATATTCGTCTAAGTGTCTGCCAATATTTACATTGTCAAAATATATCGTATCGTTTGTTACATGATATTTTCCCTTGGTTTCTGTCACACCGAAGCACACATTTCTCTCTCTAAAAGTGAAGTCGTCTTTTAATTTTAAAGTTGTCATACAGTTTGCTACCCCTTCTCTTTCAGCAACAAGAATGTCACAACCTTCAAGTTTGTCAAAATTTATAAGTCCGTTTGGTCTTAAAAGCGTAATTGTCAATACAAAAACCAAAAGTCCGATAGTGAGAAGTCTTAATTTGTTATCGAACTTTTCTTTTATTGTCAGGTAAAGTTGTCTGATTAATGATAACGCAAGTCCAAGGTAGATGAGAATCAAAAGTATAAAAAAAGGAAATGCAAATAGTCCAAGTTTTCCTTCCCAATAGTAGCTCGTATTCACTAGCAGGAAAAAAATTAATGTCGTTATTATTAATCTGTACTTTCTCATTTATCTGCTGTTTGTGTTTTTTTTTTAAAAGCTGACCGCTAACGAACTTATATGTGTATCCCCTTTTGGGTCGGAATTGTGCAATTGCAAATACCCGTCTTTTAATGGTAATAAAAGTATCAAAAAATGCTTAGCTCAAAAGGTTTTTGAATCTTCTAAATTAATGTGCCGCTACGTGTTTGTAGACTTCGGCAATGTAAAGTCCACCAAACCTAAAGCGTCTATTGCAAGAAAAAGAAAGGCTACAAAGCTGGGCATCGGCAAAGGCCGTACGTAGGCCGCAATAGAATTATGGGGTGACTGGGCTGACGTACCAGAACCCCCAACCCATCATGTTCTATTGATGGGTC
>NZ_JBSRVI010000187.1:0-76802 GCF_055134445.1 Arcticibacterium sp. | reverse complement strand
CATTCATTTCTGAAATTGCATGGATTTAACTTTTAAAAATCGAAATAAAGAAACAGCTAAATAGCCTAATCTCTCGTACTTGGTAGTGATGAAGAAACGCTCCTCTATTATTGTTTTTATACTGGGGTTCAGCCTTTTGCAAAACCATTCTTTTGCACAGGATTCCCCATATTATGAAAGACCTAGGGAGCGTAAACTAACCAACAACGATATAGCCCTTCCGAATCTAAAAACAGAGAAAATATATTGGTATTTTGGAGCAAATGGTGGCTTAAAAATTCAAAATCAAAGGCTATCAGACAATCTCAATGGTAGTATTGGGGTACCAAACATCAATACCACCTATTGGGAAGCTTTTTTTGGGATTAATAATGATGACAGATGGCAGGCGGAGCTTGGATACCTTCATAATCCTTTCACGCTATTCTGGCATTTATCAGACAATAGTGGTGTAGCAATTCCCATACAATTTAAAACCAATGAAATAAACGGAACCTTAGCCTTAAGGTATAAGAAAAGAATAGTTGTTTTAGACAAGGTTACCAAAAACACGAGACTTAACTTAACTGGAGGGCTACAATACAGTCCAGACAGGCAAACTAAGACTTTGGGCATTTACAGATTAAGGGTGCCGATTGGCAGAACGTTTTCAGACACGCTCTTTGTCTCTAGCGAATTCAAACAAAAGGCTGCCCCCGTATCCGGGGAGTTGGGAATTGAGTTGATTAGCAGGTTAGCTGACCCCATTGAGATAGGCATTTACGCCAAATATGTACTTAACGCCAAGAACCTTTTCAGCACAGATATTCTCTTAGACACTACCACGAGCGAACCACTTAACGCTCAGCTTTCACTAAATCCAGGAACCCTAATGTTAGGCGTTACCATGCGTTGGAATTTTCTTCATGGTATAAGGTATATAGCAGTCATGGAATAGATTACAGGCTAAAAATGCTTCTTAAAATAGGGATAGATTAAATAAAAATGTTAACATTGTATAAAATAAATTCCCCGAAACTAAAACATTATCAACATGAGTAAATTTGCAGAATGTGTAGAGTTGTATAAGGCTCAAAATTCAGAACTAGGTCTTGGTTTAACTGAATCGCTATTAACAAGCGTAGCAAAAGGACTTGGTCCGTCTATTTATAATGCCGACTCTTCCAAAGTTTCTGGTACAGATAAATCCGAATTGGAGCGTGTAAAAACAAATTTCCTAATCAAAAAACTCGGCTTGGCAGACAGCCCTGCTTTAGATGCCGCTATAGCCGAAGTTATGGAGAAAATGGGCAGCTCTAACCGCAACAAATACCGTGCAGTTGTTTATGCCCTCCTTACTGTAAAATTTGGTAAAGAAAGTATTTATAACTGATACTTGGCACTTTCTTATTCAAGCCTTGGTTTAATATTTAAATCAAGGCTTTTGTGTTTTAATTCTTATGCGATATATCGCCATTTTCATTGTAAGACTTTATCAGGCAGCTCTTTCGCCGTGGTTTCCACCAGCATGTAGATTTGAACCTACCTGCTCAGAATATTCTGTTCAAGCTTTCACAAAACATGGATTTCTCAAAGGCTTTTACCTTACTGTAAATAGACTGAGAAAATGCCATCCCTGGGGTGGAAGTGGGTCTGACCCTGTTCCTGACTAAAATTGTACTTTAAGGGGTCAATCTTTTAATTATCCAATAAATTTCAATTTTGAAACCGTAGTCAACAGAGTACATTAGAAATGTATTTAACTTTGATTCTTTACTATCATTAAAACCGCGTCGCTGTGGCTATTATAACACCTAAGAAATACTTTATTATTGACTTTGATAGCACTTTCACGAAAGTAGAAGGCTTAGACGAACTTGCTAATATTGCTTTAAAAGGTTCTCCAAATCAAGAAACCACTGTAGCTGAAATTAAAAGGCTTACAGATTTGGGGATGAGTGGAGAAATTTCCTTCGAAGAAGCTTTATCGAAAAGACTAGCCTTATTAAATGCTAACAAAGAACATATTGCAGAATTAGTAGAATTCCTGAAAGATAACATTTCCGACTCCTTTGCCAGAAATGAAGTGTTTTTTGAACTTTGCTCTGACCAAGTTATCATCTTATCCAGTGGATTTAAGGATTTCATAGTTCCGGTGGCGACTTCACTTGGCGTAAAAGAGGAAAACATATATGCCAACACCTTCACTTTTGACGCTGAAGGAAATATCACTGGTGCAGATACTGAGAATGTTCTGGCTGGAAATGGCGGTAAAGTGAAGCTTATTAAGTCTTTAAATTTAGACGGTGAGGTTCATGTTATTGGAGATGGTTTTACAGATTATGAAATCAGAGCCAATGGTTTGGCAGAAAGCTTCTACGCCTTTATTGAAAATGTGGAACGTGCCAACGTCATGGAGAAAGCTGACCATGTGGTAAAAAGCCTCGATGAGGTTTTATGGATAAATCACCTTCCAAGAAGCCAGTCCTATCCAAAATCTAGAATTAAGATTCTTTTATTAGAAAACGTTCATCAAGCTGCAGTAGCGGCCTTTAAGAACGAGGGCTTCGATGTAGAGTTTCATGTCGGTGCTTTGGATGAAGAAGAGCTTATTGAGAAAATAAAAGACGCTTCTATCGTTGGACTGCGTTCTAAGACATTATTGACTGCCCGAGTGCTAGAACACGCCGAAAAGCTAATTGCAGTAGGTGCGTTTTGTATTGGAACCAACCAAATAGATTTGGCCAAGTGTACAGAAATGGGCGTGGCGGTATTTAACGCCCCATATAGTAACACCAGGTCTGTGGTGGAGCTGGCCATAGGCGAAATGATAATGTTGATTAGAAAAATCCCGTCTAACAGCGAAAGAATGCACCATGGAAAATGGAATAAGTCTGCGACTAATTCCTTCGAAATAAGGGGGAAAAAACTTGGCCTTATCGGCTATGGACACATAGGCATGCAGCTTTCTGTAGTGGCAGAAGCCATGGGAATGGAAGTCTACTTTTATGATGCCACAGATAAAATGCCGATTGGTAATGCTATCAAATGCCGCTCTATGAAAGAGGTTTTTGAAGTAGCTGATGTGGTTAGTTTACATATTGACGGTAGAGAAGAAAACACCAACTTAATTACCGCAAAGGAATTTGCTCAAATGAAAGATGGCGTGATATTCCTTAACCTTGCAAGAGGTTTTGTGGTAGACATACCATCATTAGTTGATGCCTTAAAATCTGGAAAAGTTTCTGGAGCTGGTGTAGACGTATTTCCTTTAGAACCTAAAACCAACGCTGAGCCATTTGAAAGTGAGCTTTCTGGCATGGAAAACGTTATTCTTTCTCCGCATATTGGAGGAAGTACCGAAGAGGCTCAGGAAATGATTGGTCACTATGTACCAGAAAGGTTATTGGAATATATCAATAACGGTAGTACTACGGGTAGTGTAAACTTCCCTGAAGTACAACTTCCAGTACTTGGAGAAAGCCACAGATTACTTCATATACATAATAACGTACCAGGTATCATGGCTAAGATTAACAGCCTTTGTGCCAAACACGATATCAACGTATCTGGTCAGTATCTTAAAACCAATGAGACCATTGGTTATGTAATCATGGATGTGAACAGATCTTACTCTCCAGAATTCTTAGAAGGATTAAAAGAAATATCTGATACCATTAAGTTTAGAAAGCTATTTTAAAAAGCTAATAGCTAAATAAATTTAAGCTTGGTAAAACGAAGAGGATTGAAAGGTTTTTCAATTTCGTTTTACCAAGCTTTCTTATTTTTCAGTTTTTGATAAATGAAACGGGGACAAAATGTGTGCTAACTGTTTTGAAGCACATTGAAGGATTAGTCTACAAGCATAGGCTTCGACTACTTATACTCAGGGTCTCCTGAAAAATAACATAATTTAAAAGTCCTCCTTATTTCCAAAATGCAGTTTAAAGCTCAGTCAAAATTCATTCTTCTTAATATTACTGAATCAAGTAATATTGACTGTACAAATTAATTTTTCTTGATGATTTATGACGTTTCGCCACTGCGATTGCTTTTTACCTAAACAAAAATAACGTTCGAGGTAATGCTGCCAAAACCGTGCATTTTAACTCAAATTTTTCGCTGACCCTACTTACAGTTTTTAAAAACCAAAAAAATCACAAACACAGCTAAAATGGGAAGCCCCCATTTCATCCATTTAGCCATCATACCTGCCTTCTGAACCTCGTCCAAAGAAGATTTTATCTCACCACCTTTAAAATCCCCTAACTTATCAAAATTCAACATAGCGGATAAACGTGAAAGCTCAGTTGGCATCGCAGCCTTAACACTATCTTTTTGGCTCATTAATAAACTAGCTAATCCAGCCATTCCGAGTCCATTAGACTTTACTTCCTTTCCTATTATCCTCACTAGTACAGGAGTGATTATACTCAAAAGAGAAGACGCAGAGGAGCTATCAAGACCACTAAAAGACCCAATGGCGTCAGTGACTTTTTCCTTATTTTTTCCAAAAAGTGTATTTAAAATACCTGAACCTCCACTAATCAAATCGGCAGACTTAGCGGGATTGGATAATACGGTACCGAGATTGTCTAAAATACCAATATACTGGTCTTCAATTAAAAATACCATTAAGGTATTGAGTCCACTTTGCGTAGAACCTTGATTCATAATGCCTCCTAAAATAGTAGGAAGTGATCCACTTAAAGCTTTTGACACCAATGAGGGTTTTACCTCTAAAAAATCTGAAATTTGTTCACGTATGGATTTTGAAAAATAACCATCTGCAAGGTTAATAAAGTTTGTTGGCATAAAATTAAAGGGGTTTTAACCGTCTAAACAGCAATCAATAACCTGGTATTCATTGCTTTCTAAACTTTGGACTAGCTAAAGTATGTAAGTCACGCTAGTTCTCAAAAAAACATCCAATAAATTACTCCTAAAAGAATATTTGACAGCTAGTTAATCCCAATACAAAATAAGGTTTTGAGCATATCTATAACCTATTTATTAACTCCTTAAACAGAAAAATCATCTTAGACTCTGATTTATAGGCCGCTGACAAAATATTTTCTCAATTTGCCATTTTCAGTAATTTATTCATAACGTTACCCCTTATGGCTGAAATAATAAGAAAAAACACCGCTCTTTAAATCCTATATAGACTTCAAAACGAAGCCATTTTCCACAGGACTTGCTATTAATAAACGACTTCACATGGCCTCATAAAACTTTGCCTGTTATGCATTGATTATACGGTCGGTAGTCATTAAGTTAATTGCACTCGTCGAGCTGATTTCAAAAGTAAAAAGTCTATACATTACCCGAACTACCGTGTATCCGTTCTTAAAGGAAGCTTTCGAGAATGAATGTGGATAGAGCCTCTTCACATTGTTTAAATGACATAGGAAGCTCTTTTACAGCTTAATCGCTTTCTTTCGCTACATTTATATTTATGAAAAGAGACTGGCGAGATAAAATGCACGAAATCATTTACGAAGCCGACACCAAGGAGGGAAAACTCTTTGATGTTGCTTTGTTATGGCTTATACTGGCTTCCGTCGTGTTGGTTATGCTGGGTAGTGTCAAAAGCCTTGATACGCAGTATCACCGTATTTTTAACATTGCAGAATGGACCATCACCATTTTGTTTTCCATGGAGTACATCTGCCGAATTATCTGTATTAAGAAGCCTTGGAGTTACATTTTCTCTTTTTATGGTGTAATTGACCTAATAGCCACTATCCCAAAGTACCTTTCTATATTTTTTGTGGGCACTGGTGCTTTATTAGCATTTCGCTCACTAAGACTTTTGAGAATGTTCAGAATCCTTAAACTAGGTACCTACATAGGAGAATCTAACAAACTAAAAGTGGCTTTAATAGCCTCTAAAACCAAAATTGCGGTCTTTCTTTTTGCCATCATTATCTTATGTACCATTTTGGGCACAGTCATGTTTTTGATTGAAGATGAGGCTGCAGGCTTTACGAGTATACCTAAAAGCATATACTGGGCGGTAGTGACGTTAACCACCGTTGGTTACGGCGACATAGCCCCACAAACCGTTCTCGGGCAGTTTATTGCTAGTTTAATGATGATTTTAGGATATGGCATTATCGCCATACCTACAGGAATAGTAAGTTCAGAAATTACGCGTCAAACCTTGAAAAAGGAAGATATCAAAACTGTTTCGTGTGCAAACTGCACAGCAGAAAACCATGCTAGAAATGCTAACTTTTGCTACAAATGTGGCGAACCAATATAATTACTGAACAATTTGTATTTTCAGAATTTACTGAAATATCATTTCAATCTTTCTAAAATCCCCTTGATAATGGTGGTCATTTGAGGTTCTGCGGCGTAAGCTGCCTTTAAGATATCCTCAATATTTGCTTTAGCAAGTGTTTCAGGAATTCCCATGTCTGTAATCACAGAAATAGCAAAAACCTTTAAACCTACCTGGATGGCCACCAAAGCCTCAGGTACGGTGCTCATTCCTACGGCGTCTGCCCCTACTAGTCTTAGCATTCTATATTCTGCTTTACTTTCTAAAGCTGGCCCACTTACGCTTACGTAAACGCCTTGCTGTACCCTGTCAAAAGAGTTTTCAGCAACAACTTCTTGGGCTATCTGAATCATTTCTGCATCATAAGGTGCCGACATATCAGGAAACCTGTCACCTTTAATGCACTCCCCTACCAAAGGGTTCTCTGGTAAAAACAATGAGATATGGTCGTCTATTATCATTAAATCAGACACCGCATAGTCGGGATTCATGCCTCCGGCGGCATTAGAAATTATAAGTCTGTCAACACCCAAACTATCCATCACCCTGACAGGAAAAGTAACCTGCTCCATGCTGTAGCCTTCATAATAATGAAACCTACCCGACATGCATACCACCTTTTTGCCTGAAAGTGTACCAAAAACCAGTTTTCCAGAATGAAACTCTACCGTGGCCTCTACAAAGTCGGGAATCTCTGCATAAGGTATCTCAAAATCTATCGAAATCTCTTTTAACAGTCCACCGAGACCAGTTCCTAAAATGACTCCAATTTGAGGTTTATAATCTCCTGTTTTATTTCTTAAAAAGTTGGACGTATTTTCAATTCTCTGCAGCAAAGTCATATCCGTAAAATTCAAATGAGTTTTTAAACAACAAAAAAAGGGTCAAACCTTACGGTCGACCCTTCATTTCTTATAAAATATCTTTTACAAAGAAAGAGTACCTTTTTTAGCTGCTTGTATTAAAGTAGCTTCTAGGCCTTTCTTGTTAATAGTACGCATAGCTTGAGTAGAAACTTTAAGTTCCACCCAGATACCTTCAGACTCCAAGAAGAATTTCTGCTTCTGAAGATTTGGGTAAAATTTTCTCTTCGTTCTATTATTTGCGTGAGAAACATTGTTTCCTACTCTTGTTCTCTTACCGGTGATTTGACAAACCTTTGACATAATCTCTTTCGTTTAGTATAATTCTATAGCCTTCACGAGGCAACTCCTCAATTGGGGTGCAAATATCTTAAATATTTTAATCAATTGCAAGAGGCTCTTTTGTTTTTTCAAAGTAATTTCAATCCAGACCTAAAGCCTTAAATCTAAGCTACAAACCTATATCGTCTGTAAGAAACGTTTATCACGATTGTAAGTAAAATTACGCCAAACGAAATGTGGATTTTCGAGGGCTTGCACCTTTTTGTACCAAGTTATCGTTCCTACGGAACTGTTAGAATGTTTTTATTCATATCGTTTCTACCGATATACCGCTCCTAAGGAGCTAATCAAACTTTTTTTTGATGGCTTTGCCATCAATGTTTTGCAGCTACCAAGCAAATGGAATCTTTTATTTACTTCAAACTGCTTCTAGAGTCTTCTTGTTGTATGACAGGTTCTTCGTTCTGTATAGCCACCTCCAAACTCCACCAGTCCTCATAATCGACAAGAATAGAGAGTGTTCTTAGTTGAATGAAGATGGGCTTACTTTTTCATGAATTTGGGAGTAGTTCTATGATAAAGTTATTATCGAAAGGACAATATAGTTCTTTGCCAAAGAAAATTATTAATATCTCTCGAGCATGTCTTTACCACTTATTATTACACTTTTCCTATTATCCAACTTACAAGTAAACGTACTGGAAACTTTTGAGCCAATAGAAAAACCCTTCTATTAAGATTTTCCCCTTGAACTCTAGATTTTAGCAGATTAAATATTTCTTTTGAATTCCTAAGGTTATCTATCGTAACTTTTCCAAGTTTATACACTGCACCTTTAATGTAGTCCTGCAGTTCCCAAAATGAATCTTCCATTCTATGCTCGTCAAGCCCCAAAAGAAAATAGTCAGTTATTAGTCCGTCCTCTTCTTGAAAAAAGAGAACTGCCGGTAATTTGAGACTCTCATCAAGTTCAAAATATGGTTTCAATATTGGAATTAATTGTTCATGAGCGTCTAACTCATAAAGTCCTCTTCGTTCTTTACCATCATTTGCTTTTAAATCTTGCCCAAAGTAACTATCCTGTTGAGAAATATAAAAGATACTCAAGAATCTCCCTGAGAGCCTGTCCAGAGCTCGCCAATAATCTTTATCATTCAATATTTTGTTAATCTGCGGATTCTCATGATTGTATAATATAAAAGCAAAAGCCAATGCTTTATTTTGGCCTTTGTGCTCTTTACAAATTTCTAATATATTATCATACAATTCGCCCGTCTTAACATCAACAACCTCTCCGTTTTTAATGGTATTTATCGGAATCATTTTTCATTATTGTTTTACTATCATCGAAAGTTCTTTAAAATAAGCGGACTTATTCAAACAACGTCCTTATAGTACCCATAGGCAAAAACATCTTACCGCTATCAGGAAGTTTAATAAATCCATATTTGTCATAGAAACTTACTGCATCCTCGTCGATTGGGTCAACTACGACGGCAAATGAACCAATGCTTTTAGATATATCGAAACTCCTTCTTAAAGCGTCTACCAATAATAACTTCCCAACTCCTTTATTTTGAAATCTATTATCTATTGCCAATCTGCCAAGAAGTGTAGTCGGTATGGATTTATAAGAGTTCGGTAATTTTTTCTGAAATTCGGCAGGAATTAAATCTTGAGCTATGCTATTATTTGCGAGCGTATAATAACCTTTCAACAAACCTGTCTCTTGGTCATTTAACACGAAACAAACTGACAATTTCCTTTTGACATCTTGGTTTGCTTGCTTATGTAAATAATCATCAAGCATGACTTTTCCGCACGAAAACTCCTTTTTCCTATGACCTGAATTTAAGACTTCGGTTAGTTCATTCATTCAGACAAAAGAGCTTTGTATTCATCCGCAGCTGCAATGAGGCTTTTATTAGCTTTTGGTGGATTAGTAATCGCATCAAAAAAAAGCTCGCTATCTTTTACAGAGGCGATAATTTGGTCATTTTCTGCTATTATTTCCTTCGCTTTTTCTTGAACCGTCAGCACCACAAAATCGGTCAAACTTCTGTAACCACCAATGCGTGCGGCTCTTTCAAAAAACATTTTCTGCTCTTTGGATAAACGTGTGTCAAACCTCGCTTTTCCTTGTTTTGATTCTTTTGTTACCATAACCTTGTCATTCTTTAATTAAATGTACGTACAAAAAGCGTACAAAACAATTGTACAGATAAATTCCGCCAATCGAATTTTCTACTATTAGCGATTCATTTTATAAAATCATATATATACCCAGTCTATTCGAAAGGAAACTGCAAAAAATCAAATGAAATAAAAATGAATTCGTTTTGAACAGGCTCTCAGTTGCTGTATGGGCATCTTGCGGTGAATTAATCAAACACTAAAATGGAAAAACTACTTAACCTTAGCCTTATTGCTCGCTCTATTTTCAGTCCAACTGGTTCTCATCCTCTAGGTCTTCAAGTAGGTATTTTTCTGGAAGACCTTTTTTCGAATTGATTCCCAATTTCTTTAGCATTTCAGCTTGTCTAATAAGGTTTCCGCTTCCTTTTGACAACTTATTCATGGCATCATTATACTTATCACTAACCTTTCCCAGGTGTTTATCTATTTCTTCCATATCACCAACAAATCCAACAAACTTTTCATACAGAAACTCGCCTCTTTTAGCTATTTCTAAAGCATTATTATTCTGCAATTCACGTTTCCATATATCCGACACCATTTTTAAGGCTGCAATCAAATTTGTTGGACTTATCAGCAGAACCCTTTTCTTATAAGCATAGCTCCAAAGCTCTTGGTCGAAATGGAGGGCCGTCATAAAAGCCGGTTCTATAGGAACGAAAAGCATAACGAAATCTAAGGTTTTGTCAAACTTGTCGTATTCCTTCGAACTCAGGTTATCTATATGGCTTTTAATGGACTTAATATGTTCCGCTAAATAGAGCTTTTGTTCTTCTATATCTTCACAATTGGCAAATCGCTCATATGCCGTTAATGAGACTTTAGAATCCACAATAATATACCTATCATCAGGGTACTTTATAATTACATCTGGTTGCTTTCTTTTTCCATCATGGTCTATAAAGGACTCTTGAATAAAGTATTCTCTATTTTTAACAAGCCCTGAGTATTCTAAGATATTTTCCAGAATCATTTCACCCCAGTCCCCTTGCGTTTTGGCTTGCCCTTTTAATGCCTTAGTAAGGTTTGTGGCATCCTTACTGATTTGTTGATTCAAATCCACTAACTCTTTAATTTTCCCTTCAAGTGAGAATCTCTGCTTGGATTCTTTATCATAGGTTTCTTCCACTTGCTTCTTAAACTCTTTCAAATTCTCCTTTAGTGGATTTAAAAGAAGCTCTATATTTTCTTTGCTCTCTTTAGAAAACTTGGTTGTTTTTTCTTCGAATAATTTATTAGCTATGTTTTCAAATTCTATAAGCGATTTCTTCCTAGACTCTTCAAATTCATTATTCTGATTAGCTATTTTTTCTTGCAGATTTGCGTTGAGTGTTCTGAATTCACTCAGCTGTGATGTTAATAGCCGTATTTGATTATTATTCTCTTCAATATTTTTCTGTTGCTTTTCATTTGTCAACTTTTCTGAATGAACTTTTTCTTCATAGTTTCTTCCATTAACCTGCAATTCCGTTATTAATGTTTCTTGGCTTCTGTTTACTTCCTTTTCTTTTGACAGTGTAGCTTCTAGTTTATCTAGATTTATTCGCAACTCTTTCTCAGTAGCGGTTAAAACTCCTAAATCATAGTCTGCCCTAATATTCTTTTGTTTTAAACCTTCATATTCAGTTTGACTAACCGTTTTTGAGCTTAAATATAAATACGCAATAAGAAGTCCCGATAGAAATGTTCCGATACCAATCAAGTAGATGCCCTGCATTGAATTTAATTATTTTTCCCTGTTAATTTAATTTCTACTTCCCCTAATCTATCCAGTAAATTTAATGAAGTTGTTGCCATTTTAGCCACCCCTAAAATTACAAATTCCCAGCTTTCAGAAAGGTGAGAATTTGTTTTATATGCTCCAGTTGCTTTCTTACATTCTTTCAAACTAAATTTAACATTAGAAATGATACGCGAGGTATGATATTTGCTTATTTTCGTACTGGATAAATCCACTGATTTGCTTACAATCCACACATGAAAAAACTAATCTCTTCCTTACTTTTACTAAAATCATTTGCGACCATAGGGCAAATATATCCAAGTAGCTTTCCACAAGGTGGACTCTTCGAAGGTTCTGTAATTTTCAAAGATCTCAATGGCGATAGTAGACCAGACCTATTCATGACGGGCCAAGATTTTGTTTTCAAAGGCAAAACAGAATTATTCCTAAACTCTGGCAATGGCTATTTTTCACCAAAAGAAAACCCTTTTGAAAAAGTTTGGGAATCGTCTGCCGCCTTTGCCGACATTGATGGCGACCATGACCAAGACCTTCTATTAACCGGACGAAATGACGATGGCGAAAGAATAACAAAACTATACCTAAACGCAGGTAAGGGTGATTTTTTTGAATTGAAGAACACAGGGTTGCCAGCGATGAGTCTTTCCTCTGTAGCCTTCACAGATTTTGACAATGATGGTGACCAAGATATTGTCCTAAGTGGAAATTCTTATACTAACATTAATGGGAAAACTGAGAACAATCAAATTTCAAAAACTTTTTTCAATGATGGCAAAGGTAACTTTTCGGAACACCAAGAATTAGAGGGTTTCTACCTAGGAAGTTTATTGTCGATTGACTTAAATAATGATAATTATTCAGATCTAATCTTATCAGGGTCTAACGGAAATAGTCAATCCTACAAAACCAACATTTACCTAAATGATGGAAATGGTAATTTGAATATCACAGATAGTACCACTTTGCCAGGTTTAATTTATTCTTCCATTGATTATTCTGATGTTGAAAATGATGGAGACTTTGATATTATTATTACAGGCTTAATAGCACTGAATCAAAGTCATTCTGCCTTGTACCTAAATGACGGGAATGGGAACTTCTCAAAAGACGAAAGCAATAGCTTTATTCAGATAGATACGGGCACTGCTAAGTTTATTGATATCGATAACGATTCCGACGAAGACTTAGTTATAAGTGGTGGAATCAATAGTAGTGCAGGCAAAATTTATTTAAACGATGCAAACGGTCAGTTTACAGAAACTTCGGCTTTCACTATTCAGCCCATTGGAAGGTCCGCCATGGATGTCACAGATATTGATGGAGATGGCGACTTAGATTTCATCATCTCTGGTACCCTCTCCACAGGAAAACCAACTGCTTCTATTTATTACAATTACGCCAGCACTTGTGTGCCAATTTATTCCACACAGACCTATGTAGCCGCTTCTAGTTTTGAATGGATAGATGGTATAACTTACACTTCAAGTACCAATTCGGCAACATATTTAAGCCAAAACAGTCAAGGCTGCGACTCGCTGATAACCTTAAACCTGACTATTGAGAATTCAAATACGGCAACACAAACTTTTGCAGTATGTGATTCTCTAGTTTGGATAGATGGTTATACTTACTGCGAAGACAATGACTTCTCCACTTTTGCATTAAAAAACGCCGCAGGTGGAGACTCCGTAGTAACATTAAATTTAACTATTTTAGAGCCTTCATACAGTACGGATAGCCATACGGCTTACGACTCATTTACCTGGATAGATGGAAAAACGTATACTTCAGAGACCTCCACAGCTACGTACACTTTAAAAAATCAAATAGGATGTGATTCTATCATAACTTTGAATCTAAATATAGTGAACTCTTATCCCGATTCGCTTGGCTTTGTGGAGCAAATAAACACTCCTTTTAAAGGAGCATCAGTAGGCTCTTCAAATTTGTTTGACATGGATGGAGATGGCGATCTTGATTTAATAATTTCAGGGCGAAGCTCACAGGTCACTTTTTCAGAAAGAATTACCGCTACTTATAAAAATAATGGTTCAGGTGATTTTACAATTTATGATAACCCAAATTTACCTGACATAGCCTTTTCTTCTATAATGCCTGGTGATGTAGACGGTGACGGTGATTTGGATTTACTACTCTCAGGCAATAATAATTCAAAAAACCTTACTGAGCTTTATTTAAATGACGGATTGGGTAACTTTACAATAGACGGTAGAAACAGCTTGCCGGGTATAGACAATGCATCTATCCACCTTGTAGACTTGAATAATGATTCGTCATTGGATATCGTCCTAAGTGGTAGAGTAAACTACCCAAATGTTATTACCCAAATATATTTTAATGACGGAACAGGATTGTTTACTCAAAGTAACACTTTCATCATAGAAGGTCTTGAGTATTCTTCTATAACCACCGGCGACATCAATGCTGATAACTCGATAGACTTGTTAATTTCAGGCTCCAACGCTTCAAATGAAAAGTTCACAAAACTCTTCATCAATAATGGTTTTGGTGACTTTACAGAAAGCTTAAATACACCTTTTGTAAATGTATCTCAATCAGCATCTGCATTTTTTGATGTTGATGGCGACAATGATTTAGACCTAATTCTGTCTGGAACAAATTTGGATGGCGTGTATACGATTTCATACTTAAATGACGGTTTAGGAAACTTTAGTGTAGATTCCTCAAATCATTTTACGCCACTTCGTTTTTCCGCTCTAGCCACCGCGGATGTTGACAATGATGGAGATCTAGATTTTGTAATTAGTGGTTGGGATAAAAATAACCAAAGCCTTACCGAATTATACCTAAATAATGGTTCTGGTAAATTTCAAAAATATAGAAACTCCATTTTTGAGAATGTAGCTTTTGGCTTCTTTGCTTTTGGCGACATCGACAATAACTCAAGGATTGATTTATTCCTAGGAGGAGCCTCCTCTAATGGCTTTAAATCAAAACTCTACAAAAACTTTGAAATGCAACAGTGCATTAAATTTTGCATTCCAATAGTCATACAAAAAGTAAAGTAGAATTTACTTCGTACTAAACTGTTGTCCTGTATTTTTAAAAAGCACATTGAAAGAGGTCATAGAGCCGTAGCAGCGGGTAATGTATTGCTGGCAGTCCACTTTAGCTTCGTCAGACAAATCACTGGCATTTACCTTTTGCTCAAGCACACGTAGCTTGTCACGCATCATCACTATTTTATGAAAGAAGGTTTCAATAGGCATTTCTTTGGAAGAAAGATTATCGTCGGCGGGCTTCAAAATGAGGGTTCCACCCTTCCATCTATCACCTAAAGGCACGGTTTCAGTTTGCCCGTTCCACTTTTGAAGTAATTTTATAAGCGTTTGCTCTACGTCAAACATAGAAACCATATCAGACTCTGCACCTACATATTCTATTATTTCTAGATCCTCCTCAAGATCGACCTTCTCGCTGCCTTGATTATAAAAAGTGATATCATAATAAGTAGAATGCACATTCATCACCACGCCTAAACCGTACTCTTCATGTTTTACCCTACTGCCTATTCCTAAAAATTTCATTGCTATTGGTTTTGTTTAATAGTTAATTTCAAAGGCTATGCCAAAATAATCTGAAATCAAAATTCAGCTTGTTTTTATTCTTTTTTAGGCAACTCTAAATTTTATTTTTATATTCGTGTGTTATATTTTTAATACCCAGCTAATTATTAATTTTGAAAAGACTCATACGCATCATATTTCTTATAGGATTTGGGCATATAGCACTGGCTCAAAACGGAAATCTAACAGGCAGGGTAGTTAGTGACACCGGCGAGGGTGTGCCCTTTGCTACGCTCTTCATCCCGTCAGAAAACAGGTCTGTTCTTTCTTCAGAAGAGGGCTATTTTGAGATGCGTGCATTAAATGCCAGAACGTTCAAATTAATGGTAAGCTCCATAGGTTTCCAAAAACAAACATTGTCAGTTGTTCTCTCAAACCTTTCTAACACAGAAATTGAGATTATCTTAAACGCAGCAGCAGCATCTCTTAACGAAGTAGTTGTTACAGGTACCATGAAAGAAGTAAATCGCTTAGAAACACCTGTACCGGTGGAGATTTACACGCCACAGTTTTTTAAAAGAAACCCAACACCGAATGTTTTTGAGGCCCTGCAAAACGTAAACGGTGTAAGACCGCAGCTCAACTGCAACGTCTGCAACACCGGTGACATTCACATTAACGGCTTAGAAGGACCGTATACCATGATTTTACTGGACGGCATGCCCATAGTGAGTGGACTGTCTACCGTTTATGGTCTTTCCGGAATTCCAAATTCTTTGATAGAGCGTGTTGAGGTGGTAAAAGGACCTGCGTCTTCTTTATATGGCAGTGAGGCCGTAGGGGGGCTTATCAATATCATGACCAAATCACCTTTAAAAGCCGACAAACTATCTGTAGATGTGATGGCTACCAACTGGCAAGAACTAAACGTGGATTTGGGTTTTAAACAAGCCGTTGGCTCCAAAATCCAGACCTTGACAGGTATCAATTACTATAACTACCAAAACCCTATTGATAATAATAGTGACAACTTCACTGATGTAACCTTACAGCACCGTATTTCTTTATTTCATAAATGGAGTTTCAAACACAGCGGAGATAAATACTTCAACATAGCCGCCAGATACTTTTATGAAAACAGATGGGGTGGCGAAATGGACTGGACTGAAGCCTTTAGAGGCGGCACAGAAAAGTATGGAGAGAGTATTTATACCAAAAGATGGGAGCTTTTAGGGAAATATGAACTACCAACAAAAGAGAAACTGGCTCTTACATTCTCTTATAATAATCACAACCAAGATTCTTATTACGGCGACCTACCGTTCTTTGCGAAACAGAACATCGGTTTTGTGCAAATGACTTGGGATAAGTCTCTAAAAAACCATGACCTACTTTCAGGAATAGCGGCTCGCCATACCTTTTATGACGACAATACACCAGCCACAGCCTCAGCAGAAAATATCAATATTTCTAAACCTGAAAACAGTCTTTTGCCCGGTGCTTTTTTACAAGACGAAATCACATTAGATAAAAAACAAAAAGTGCTTTTGGGATATCGCTTCGACTACCATCAAAAACATGGCAGCATTCATACACCAAGAGCAGCGTACAAATACAATCTGAACAAATTTAACATTGTCAGGCTAAACGTAGGCACTGGTTTCAGGGTGGTGAACCTTTTCACGGAAGACCATGCCGCTCTCACGGGAGCTAGAAAGGTTGAAATATTAAGCGAGCTGAAACCTGAAAAAAGTATCAACGCCAACCTAAATTACATGGGTAAGTTTTTCACTAAAAACAGCGGTTTCATAGGTATAGATTTCACAGCGTTTTATACGCATTTCAATAATAGAATAGTGCCTGATTATAGCACAGACCCTCAGAAAATAATTTATGATAACCTAGATGGCTATGCGGTATCTAAGGGTATTTCTGCCAATGTTGACTTTAATTTCGCTAATGGTCTAAAGCTATTGACAGGAGCCACACTCATGGACAACACGCTTATTAAAGATGGCGAAACAGAAAGACCACTCCTTACAGAGCACTTCAGTGGCACATGGTCGGCGTCATACACTATCCCGAGTATAAACATTATGGTAGATTACACAGGTAACCTTTATGGACCGATGGAGCTTCCGATACTTGGTGCATCAGACCCAAGACCTGATACTTCGCCATGGTGGAGCATTCAGAATATTCAGTTTACGTATTCACCTAAAAGTTCGACTGTAGAAATTTATGGTGGTGTAAAAAATCTTTTAAACTTTACGCCTGCAGCCAATAGTATTGCCCGTTCCTTTGACCCGTTTGATAAAGAGGTGACATTTAATGCCGCTGGTGATGTGGTGCCTACGACAAACAATCCTTACGCATTAACTTTTGACCCTAGTTATGTTTATGCCCCAAATCAGGGCATCCGAGGCTTTTTGGGAGTGAGATGGAATCTGCCCTAAAATTCTTAGAAACAGAAAAAGGAGCCTTTCGTAAGGGCTCCTTTTAATAAGACTAACTCAAACGTTTATTTTAACGTCTTCCTTTAAATTCTCTTCTTCCTCCAGAAGAACTCCCAGACTCTCTCCTTCTATCTCCCCCACCAGAAGAATTTCCAGAATCTCTCCTTCTATCACCTCCTCCAGAAGAATTTCCAGATTCTCTTCTTGGATTTGGTCTTCTATTATTCTGCTTTAATGCGGCTTTTTCCGCCTTAGAGGTAGGCTCGTCTGAAGGCTCAAAACCTTTTAAGACACTACTTGGTAATTTTTGACCCAATAACTTTTCAATATCACGTAGAAAAGTCATCTCGTCTACCGAAACCAAAGAAATGGCTTCTCCGCTAGCCCCTGCTCTTCCTGTACGTCCAATTCTATGAACATAGTCTTCTGGTACGTTAGGCAGTTCAAAGTTTATAACATGCGGTAAAAGAGGAATATCAAGCCCACGTGCTGCAATATCCGTAGCTACCAAAACTCTGATTTCGCCATCTTTAAAACCTGCTAAGGCCTTTGTTCTAGCATTTTGAGTCTTGTTTCCATGAATGGCCGCAGACGAAATTCTTTGTTTACTTAGTTTTTCGCTCAGCCTGTTGGCACCATGTTTTGTTCTCGTAAAAACCAAAACTTGATTCCAATTTCCCTCCAAAATCAGTTTCGACACTAATTCCGTTTTATTACCAGCATCCACAAAATATACTTGATGCTCTACTTTCTCTGCAGTAGTATTCTCTGGTGTAGCCTCTACCAATACTGGATTGTGTAAAAACTCACCCGCTAGCTTTTTAATATCTTTAGAGAAAGTAGCAGAGAATAAAAGGTTTTGTCTTTTGGCAGGAATAAGAGCCAATACTTTCTTTATATCTCTCAGGAAGCCCATATCTAACATACGGTCTGCTTCATCTAAAACTAAAATTTCCACTTGGCTAAGTGAAAGAGCCTTTTGCGAATGCAAATCCAATAATCTACCCGGAGTGGCTATCAATATATCCACGCCTTGTCTTAGAGTTCTAACCTGTGGGTTTTGATTTACCCCACCAAAAATCACGGTAGATTTGATATCTAAAAACTCACCATATTCTCTTACGTTTTCGTAAATCTGAGCAGCCAGCTCTCTTGTTGGTGTAAGAATCAAACTTCTAATAGGCCTTCTTCTATCTAACGGAGCTTCTGACAAAAGTTGTAGAATAGGCAGTGTAAAACCTGCGGTTTTACCTGTTCCTGTTTGTGCAGAAGCTAGAACATCTTTTCCTTCTAAAACTCTTGGAATTGCTTTTTCCTGAATGGGTGATGGTTTCGTATAACCTTTTTTATCAATGGCTTGTAACAATGATTTTGACAAGCCCAATTTTTCAAATGACATAAGAACTGTTTATGAAACAACAATTCTGTTTTAAGAGTTGTTTCGGATTAAGCCGCAAAGGTACGGCTTAATTATTAATTCTATTTTCTTAAGCCAAACTTATAAATCTTCAAACACAGATGTTCAAGGCATTAAGCCAAGATAAGGCGAAAAAAAGACCACTTAAAGTAAAATATTACCATCTAAAAAATAGTTGATAAGCCATTGACTTCAGTCAGTTAAATTTAACCAGCTATTATCTTATAAAAAAATATGAACGAAAACAACAGCACCAAGCTGGACAGATTCCTATGGAATCTTGCGGGTTTTAAGCCCAGCATTATCGCGGCATGCGGTATAGATAAATTTCACTCTAAAATTATTGGTGTTCTGCTTATCATTGTGGGCCTTTACGCCACCTTGGCATGGACATTCTTCTTTCAAACCTTCTCTAGCAATATCGTCCTTGCTGTTTTGGCAGGTCTTTTTATGGGTTTCTTTATCATAGCTTTTGATAGAGCTTTGATTTCCTCCATGTCTTCCGGAAAAACCAACTATTTTTCTTTAGGCTTTAGATTTATTTTGGCTATTCTTTTAGGTGTGTTTTTATCGCAGCCTATGATTTTGAAGTTTTATCAGCCAGAAATAAGTAGAGAGGTAGAAATATTGGCAGATAAAAAAGTGGCAGAAAGGAAAATTGAACTGGAAGCCCTTTATAAATCCGATATTGATGAGCTAACCGCTCAAAAGGCAACTTTACAAACTCAGCTTGACGACACTCAAAATCTTTTGGGTCAGGCTGAAGCTGACTTTAAAATTGAGATGGACGGCAGTGGCGGCACCGGAAAATATGGCTACAGCACCGTAGCTAAACAAAAAGAAAAAATACTAAGACGCTATGAAGAAGATTTGGCGGGGTTAAAACTTGCTAATATTTCTAAGATTGAGGTTTTACAATCTAAGATTGACACCTTTAATCATAAAGTCAATGCCGAAATTGAGCTTTACCAAAGTGAGAATAATGTTTTTGGCACTTTAATTCAGGCAGAGGCCCTGGAATCTTTACTACAAAAAGACACCTCTGGAGCTCTGAAATTCAGATTTTATTTACTTTCATTAATCCTTATTCTGATAGAGCTTTCAGCCTTGATAGCCAAAATGCTTTTTAAAATGGAAAGCTATAAAAAGCGAGTAAGCATGATAGAAATGGAAGAGATAACCGAGCTAGACCATGAGAAGGAGATACTATTGGCCAAATTAGAAGAGCTAAAATCGCTAAGAATGGAAAGCGAATCTCAGTTGCAAAAGAAATTCTTTGAAGATGCCAAAGGCGTTAGTAATGAAAAACTAGATGCTTTATTAAAAGCATGGAAACAAGACGAAGAAGGAACTGCCAAGTATTATTGGAATATGTTTAAAAATAAACTAACGCTAAGCGGAAATTCCAGTTATTGAGAGAACTAAAAGGAGTGGCATCTTAAAAATGCCACTCCTTTCTATATGGTAGGACTTTGTTTATTTAGTCAAAGAAGCATAATAAATCTCATACCAATCTTCTTTAGAAAGTACTATATCTGTGGCTGTGGCCACATTTTTAATTCTTTCTAGATTTAGAGAGCCTATAATTGGTAAAACACCTAAGCTTATTAACCATGCCACGGCTATTTGCTCCAAATTAGCATTATGTTTTTCTGCTACGGCTTTTAAAGCTTTACGCAAACGAATAGCCTGCTCAGACCCCCCTTCTAGGATTTCGCCACCTGCCAGAGGAGACCAAACAAGAGGTTTGGCGTATTGCTCTTTAATAAAATCTATCCTTCCATCTCTGATAGGACTGGTATCTAAAAGATTTAATTCAATATGACTGGTAACAATAGGGATACTTAGATGCTTAGCTAACAGTTTATGTTGATCCACTGTAAAGTTGGCAATACCAATATGCTTCGCTTTCTTCGTATGAATGATTTGCTGTAAAACCAAAGCAGTTTCTTCCGGATTTGCTGTATAGTCGAAACCATTTAAAAGGAAAATGTCCAAGTAATCTGTTTGTAAGTCATTTAAAAACTTATCTACAGAGTCCAACAAATAGCTTTTTGAATTATCAAAATACGGCTGTCCAGAAGACAATTCTCTGATACCACATTTCGCAAAAATCACCATATCCTTACGCTCTAGTCCCTTGCCACTTAAAACAGCATTGACAATCTTCTCCGTTTCTAATTTTTCGGAGGTATCGCCAAAATCAAAGGTGTTTATGCCTAATTCTAAACAAAGGTCTATAATCTCCTCTGCTCTTTTAGGGTCAGTCATTTTTTCATTTTCCCATCTCCAGAAGCTGTAAATTGCTTTTGAAACTTTAGGACCACTATCGCTCAGGTATACCTTTTCCATGTTTTATAAATTATCTATTCGTTAGAACAAAAATAGAATAAATTACCTACTAGCACCGACAGAAACCCTAAATAATAGACTTTATTTCTTCTGCTTGACAGGGCAGGTACTTAAACCCAAAACCTTATATATTGGACAGAAACTTACCGTTGAAGTAAAAAGAAAAACGAGAGCAACTGCCACTAGGACGAAACCCAAGACACCAGCAATAACACCTTTCCAAAACAAGAGGCCTATGATAGAAGCAATAACTATTCTTATCATTTTGTCTGTATCACCCATATTCTTTTTCATGATTGTAATTGTTTAATTATTGATAATCAAAACTAGCCAGGTCTTCTTTCTTAAAAACTGAGTATAATCACATTCCTAAATGATGTTGATTGACTCAACCTTTTATTTATCTTTGCAGGCTCAAATTATCCAAAGAAAAAATGTCTTTAAGAGTAGGAATTGTAGGCTTACCAAATGTTGGAAAATCTACCCTTTTTAATGCAGTTTCCACCAGTGCCAAAGCACAAGCTAGCAACTATCGCTTTTGTACTATTGAGCCTAACGAAGCCCTTGTGGATGTACCTGACACCCGCTTAACCAAGCTGGAAGAGCTAGTAAAGCCTAATAAAGTGGTGCCTACTCAGATAGAGGTGGTAGACATTGCGGGATTGGTAAAAGGTGCCAGCCAAGGTGAAGGCTTAGGAAACAAGTTTCTTGGAAATATTAGAGAAGTAGATGCCATTATTCATGTGGTGCGTTGTTTTGAAGATGAAAATGTACTGAGAGACGAAGGAGCCATAAACCCCATTTCGGATAAAGAAATCATTGACTACGAGCTTCAGTTGAAAGATTTGGAGAGTATCGAGAAGAAAGTCAAAAGGATTGGAAAGATGGCTCGTGTAGGTGGAGACACCAAAATGAAAGCCGAATTAGAGGTGGTAGAGAAGTGTGAGGCTTGGCTGCAGCAAGGCAGAAATGTAAGAGAATTGGGATTAACCAAAGAAGAACTTCCTGCCATAGCAGATATGTTTTTACTTACCGTAAAGCCTACACTTTATATCGCCAATGTAGACGAAGCCAGTATGCATACGGGTAATAAATTTTCAGATGTACTTCAAAAAGCAGCTGATGCCGAAGGTGCTCAGATGATAGTACTTTGTAACAACATTGAGGCAGATATCTCAGAAATGGAAGACCCAGAAGATAAAGCCATGTTTTTTGCAGATTACGGCATGAAAGAAGCGGGTCTTGACAAACTTTTAAGGTCTGCATATACACTTCTTAATCTTAAGACTTACTTTACGGCTGGTGTTCAAGAGGTAAGAGCATGGACCATTAAAGAAGGCTGGACAGCTCCTCAAGCAGCTGGCGTAATTCATACCGACTTTGAAAGAGGTTTTATCAAAGCTGAAGTAATGAGTTATGACGATTTTACGAAATACGGTTCTGAGCAGGCTTGTAAAGAAGTAGGTCGCTTAAGAATAGAAGGAAAAGAATACATCGTGAAAGATGGCGACATCATGCACTTTAGATTTAACGTTTAAGGTGATTCCCTGGTAATTTCATCATTTCTTCCGTTGGGACAATATAATTATAAGAATCCCAAAATTCAGGATTCAAACCAGAGGTGGTTCTAAAACTTTTAGTATCCACGATGACCTCTGGGTCTTTAATCATTCTAGCAGATAACTCTCTGGTTTCTGAGGCCAAAAACCTTAGTTCCCAGTGAGTTTTCGCTTTAAACTCCTTATCTAACCGCTCTTGGTACTCCATATCAATGGTGAGCAGGTTTTCATGCAGTACCCATTTATTAGTAGCCCATCTGTACTGGCTCACAAATCTTAGACGCTCCCCTTTTAATTTAATACTTCCAGAACCTCCACCAATCACATCAGAGAGAGCTCGTTTAGTTAAATCATACTCTAATCTTATAATGGCTTTACTGTATGGTTCTAGAAAAATCTTCCCCGTTCTCCCGCCCCTTAATCTAGCAGACTTAGGTTCAAAGCTTATGGAATAGACTTGGATGTCGTTATAGGTGGTTTGCATAGAATCTACCCTAAATTCATAGTCTTTCAGATTGCCTTTTGTTAAGAACTCTGGCAACTCCGTTTCAATGGTTCTGCAAGCAATAGCCGGTCCGTTAGGAAACTCCCAAACTTCAATTTTAGCACTCTGCCCTCTCCAGTCTAGAAACCTGGATTTAGTAACCCTAATTTTGTCATATTCCACATCTTCGTCCGGAAAACGCTCCACACGGAGCACGGCCTCTTTCATTTTCACCACACCAATACCTTCAATAAAAGCAGACTCTTGGTAAAAGCCATTCTGGAAAAAGTTATTCTTAATGTTGTTTCTTTTAATAGAATCTACAGCCGCCTCCACCAGTCTTCTAGCCTCAGAAATACCTAAAGTCGTTTCTATTAATTCTGCCTTTTGAAGCAAGACTTCGTTCGATTTATGCTTCATGAGCTCTCTAGCAGGCAAAATCCTTGTCTTATAACCTAATGACGAAAAAGTCACAAAGGATGAGTCCAAAACCAAGTTTGGAAACTTAAAAGCAAATTTCCCTTCAGCATTTGAACTCGAAGAATATCCACCATACTGCATGTCTATCACCACCGAAGGCAATACATCTCCCGTTTCTTTATCTCTAATTTCTCCAAAAACCGTGGCTACACCCTGAGAAAACACCAAAAATGGCATTAAGGAGAGAAAAATAATCTTTATCATATTCACTTTTAAAAAACACTTATCTATGTAACAACCAAATTTGATTTTTATGATGCATTCCGCATGCAAAATTGCCAAATACTAAGAAAAAACTACCATCTAGGTAATTTTTAAAATCAATAAATCAAAATAACATAACTTTGATATATCTGTATATTTAAACTCGGTTTATACATAGGAGAATCGTAATGAGTTTTAAAGTGGAATAAATCAGTCGTTTAAACGAGATTAGCATAGCGGTTTACCCTTAATGTTGAAGAGTTCTGGTGATTGAGTTTAAATAAGTTTACGAACTGATTTGAAACAATTTAGCTACGTCCCGATAAAATCGGGAGATTTTCTAATGAATAAAGCTGGTTAAAGAGCATTAAACTTTTACAACTATGAAAATAATATTTAAAACCACTATGGTCGTCGGATTAATTTTGGTTAACTCTGTTTGTGAAGCCCAAATTCTTAATCCACGAAGAATAGGTCAAAAAGTGGCAGACAGAGCCGCACAACGTGCAGAACAAAGGGCTGAGGACAAAATTAATGAAGGCGTAGATAAAGGTGTAGACAAAGCCATTGACAGCATTTTTGGCATTGGCAAAAACACTAAAACAGAGACCCAAAGCACCGGCACATCAGATACTCAAAACATACCATCCGGAAGTTCGGATGCAGATCTGTCTCAAGAGCAGGCTATGGGGATGTTAAGTGGACTATTAGGAGGTATGGGTAACACACCACCACCAGCTGCTAGCTATGACTTCTCCTCTTCTTACACCATGGATATCAAATCCAAAAATAAGGATGGAAACTTTAACATGAAAAACAAATACTACTTTACAAAAAGTGGTGATTATATGGCTTCCAAGATGATTTCTGGCTCTAATCCAGAAATGACAAATGCTACGCAAGGATTGCAAGCCGTCATTATTGATTTCGACAAAGAATGTATGTACACATTTATGGAAACCCAAGGGAAGAAAAGTATGATAGGGATGTCTATGAAAGCCGCTGGAGAAATGGCAGAAAAAATAGTCAACAAAAACGAAACCGAAGAAAATACGAATTTTGTAAAAACAGGTGAAACCAAAACGATAGCGGGGTATAGCTGTGATGCCTATTTACTTACTCAGGGTAAAGAAAAAAGTACCATTTGGATAAGCAAAAATAGGGTTCCAGTAGTTTCTACCTATTATAAGTCGTTTCAGAAAATGACTTCCTCGGCCAGCACAAGCATGTTCAAAGTTGACAATAAGTCTAATGCAGAAATGATGAAGTTTGCACAAGAAGGAAGGGCTATGTTAGGTATGGATATGAAAGACCAAAATGGAGAAGAAATGCACATGGAAGTAACAGAAATCAAGGAATCTGATAGCTACAGCCTAAAAACTGCAGGTTATGAAAACATGATGGACTTCAACAAAATAATGCAGGATGCTCAAAAACAGCAGAAATCTGAAGAATAAAAGCCTTACTTCAAAAAGTGTCTTATAGCCAATTCATAGCCCTTTAGACCCAAACCGCAAATCATACCCACACAGCGGCTGGTTAAAAAAGAATGATGGCGAAAAGCCTCACGAGCGTGAATATTAGAAATATGTACTTCAACGGCTGGTGTATTTACAGCAGATAGAGCATCAGCCAATGCCACAGAAGTATGGGTAAGTCCACCGGCATTAATGATGATACCATCGTAAGTAAAACCTACTTCCTGAATTTTGTCTATAATAGCTCCTTCATGATTGCTTTGAAATTGACTGAGTGAAACCTCAGGGAATGTACTTTCAAGTGTCTCAAAATAACCCTCAAATGTTTCGTAACCATAAATCCCTGGCTCTCTTTTACCGAGAAGATTCAGATTTGGTCCATTGATAATGATGATTTTTTGCATGCGTTTTATTTTAAGATTACTTAGCCGAACACAAATGTAGAACTTTAGACATAATTAAGAAACGACCAAAACTTTCGTTTCTTCAGATAATTTAAATCAGCTTCATTTTGATACGCTTCCTTTTCAAAGGAAATCATCTCATAGGCTGCCCAAAACTTTCTAATGCTGCAAAAATGCATAAACCACTCTAAGAGATACCATACATAAAAAGGTAAAACAAGCATCTCCAACTGCTGCCTGATATGAATAGATTCGTGGTTAAGCAATTTTTCAGACGGAACCAAAGATCTTACTATTATAAAAGGAAACAGAGCAATCGCAGTGATTTTTGGTAGCTTAACCCCTTTGAAAATAATCAAAATAGTGACTTTATAATTGAGTTAACAATATAGACATATTACACTTATCTAAAAGAATGTCTTAAAACTTCCACCGCATTTTTATAGAGCGGTTTTTCTATTGATTGGCCCACATTTATAGCAAAATTCTTAACGACTTCACAGCCATTTAAATTAACTTTTAGAAGATAGTTGTAGGTTCCAGGTTGCTGCCCAGCTATCCATAAATCCCTAGACCTAGACACTATTTTCCTGTCTGTATTCTGCCACTCATACTTTGTATTTACTGGGTTTTCTACAGCTCTCAATTCTATAACTTGATTTGGTTCAAAACTATCTTGCGTAATGGATGCTACTGGATTCTCTTTAACTATTAACTTAATTTTCCCATATACAGTTAAGTCTCCTTTAGTGACCACCACGGTATAAATCCCATCGTCTTTTAAGGCAATGTTATTAAATTTCACTTCTTCCAAAGTACTCGTAAAACCGCTAGGTCCTTCCCATTCATATTTGGCTTCTTTACCATAGTTTGGAGCAGAAAGAATAAGTTCTCTACCCACGCATGAAGTAATAAATGAAAAACCTGATTCTGCTAAAAGTTCTTTATACCTAATGGTACGCTGAAGCTCAAAAGAATAATAATACATATTGGATGTATCTCTAGTGGCCATCAACTTTAAGTCTTTAATCTCTGGATGGACAAAAATATCATAAGTGTTTTGGGTACTCGCAGTACCCTTTTGGGCAAATACAGAAGTTAGCAGACAGCATATCAAAAAAAGTGGGAATGAACTTTTGGATAGTTTTATTTTCATAAGCAAGTGGTGATCTGGTAGCAAAACAACAGCAAATTTCATGCTAAAAAAAACACCTCCCAGGCAAGCTGGGAGGTGTTGTCTTAAAACTGATACTTTACTTAAAGAATTTTAAAAGCCAACGTTAAAGTCCAGCCTGAAGCCCTTTGACTAAACTTATCTTCATTTTTAAAATTCAAAGCATTTATATCTGTCAAGCTACCTTCCTTTCTTAAATCTAGCTCGGCACCTAAAATCTTTACGCCTAAACCTACCTGATATCCCCAAGTAGCATTAGTAAAGGCCTCATCCGTATTTGTAGTATAATCGTTTAAAGCTTCTTTTAATTTTTGGTCTTCCGACAGTTTTAAGGAAGCCACCGGACCGCCCATTATTCTAAGGAATTTAACTGGCTTAAAACCTACTAAAATTGGAATATCTAGATCGGTATATTTAACATCTACCACCTGAACTGGTCCACCATTGGCAGGTCTTACTTCCACTTCACCGCCTTTTGTTGCCACTAAAAGCTCTGGTTGTAAATAGAATTTATCTCCTAACCTTCCCCAAATACCAAACACGAATCCGGTTTTAGTTTCTAAACTTTCATTGATATTATTTTTCAATGAACCCGCGTCTGTGTAGATATTGGTAAGGTTTACGCCACCTTTTATACCTAAGCCCGACTGAGCATAGCCCCACGTACTTAATAATGTAAAAATAAAAACAGCTGTAATTTTTTTCATAATTCTCTATTAATGTTCCTAACTATCTTTAAATGTTCTGGTCAATAAACGTCATTAACTTTTATCTTAGTACAATTTTTCTAAATATTCCCGTCTCTAAAAATTTAGATGAAAGGTTTTATTAATCGGTTGCATCTAGTGAACCTTTATGGAACGCTTTCCATTATTATTTCTTTACTTCGCAAATTCCACTCAAAAGGAACACTTATTTTAAATGGCAAAACAAAAAACTGCATATTTCTGTCAGAGCTGCGGCTATAATTCTCCAAAATGGTTAGGAAAGTGCCCCTCTTGTTTAGAATGGAATACACTGGTTGAAGAGCTTATCGCAAAAGATGAGCCAGAAAAAGGCAACTGGCGTTTTGGAAGTCAAAATACAAAACCAAAGTCTAAGCCTAAGAAAATTAATGAAATTCAAACTGCCGAACAGTATAGAATCATTACGGAAGATAATGAATTAAATAGGGTTTTAGGCGGAGGATTAGTGCCCGGTTCGCTGATATTAATTGGCGGAGAACCCGGAATAGGAAAATCTACACTCATGCTTCAAATAGCCCTTAGCCTTAAGGATTATAATGTACTTTATATCTCTGGTGAAGAAAGCGAGCAGCAACTTAAAATGCGAGCTACAAGATTAAAGTTTGAAAGCGACAGATGTTATATCTTGACAGAAACTTCTACGGACGCCGTTTTTAAGCACATTGAAATGCTAGAACCGGATGTGGTCATTGTAGACTCTATTCAAACCATGGTTTCACCACTGATAGAATCTGGAGCGGGTTCCGTTTCACAGATAAAAGAATGTGCTGCTGAGTTTATGACTTTTGCCAAGGAGTCTGACGTACCCATCATAATGATTGGTCACATCACCAAAGAAGGCAGCTTGGCTGGCCCTAAAGTCTTGGAACATATGGTGGACACAGTACTTCAATTTGAGGGAGACAGATACATGACCTACCGAATTTTAAGAACTACAAAAAACCGCTTTGGAAGTACTTCTGAATTAGGAATTTATGAAATGCTAGCCGACGGACTCAGAGAAGTGAGTAATCCCTCTGAAATATTATTATCAGAAAGAACAAGTCAGATTAGCGGCATAAGTATAGCCTCTATGATGGAGGGCAACCGCTCCTTAAACATAGAGATTCAATCTTTAGTAAGTACCGCAAATTACGGAACGCCTCAACGAACCAGCAATGGCTTTGACGGCAGAAGGCTTCAAATGCTATTAGCCGTTTTAGAAAAAAGAGGTGGTTTTAGATTAGGAACTCAAGATGTATTTTTAAATGTAGCTGGTGGATTAAAAGTAGAAGACCCAGCCATAGATTTAGCAGTATGTGTTAGTGTGGCTTCGTCTTACGAGGACCTTCCTGTTAGTCAGTCTTTATGCTTCGCAGCAGAAGTGGGACTTGGAGGAGAAATAAGAGCAGTCAGTAGAATAGAGGCCAGGATATCCGAAGCAGAAAAGTTGGGTTTTAAAAAAATCTATATTTCTCAAAACAATGTCAAAGGGTTATCTAAAGACAAATTCGGAATTGAGATAATCGCTTCTGAGAAACTAGAAGACGTCTTTAGAGATTTATTTGGATAAATTCTTAGGCGTATACTCCTTAGTGCCACACCTGAAAATATTAAATTTGAAATCATTAAAAAATTAAAGAATTGACTGAAAACTGGATTGATTTATTATTATGGGTTATTGCCCTACCTAGCGGCTGGATTCTGGGCAGGATTATAAAATCCACCGTCTTCCCAATACTACATAAAAAGGCATCAAAAACCGACAATAGCATTGACGACGCCGTTATTGACCTCTTCGCCAGATTGGTTATTCCTTTCTTTTGGGTCATCGGTATTTGGGTGGCCTATCATTTCAGTAACCTCTTCGAAGCTTTTAAACCTGATATTAGAATTGCGATTTTAGTATTCAATATTCTTGTTTTTACATGGGCCGCATCCTATTTCATAGCAGAAATTATTCAGCTTTACATATTTAGAAGAGGAAAGGTTTTCCCAAACACTTCCATTTTTACCAATATCATCAAAATCATTGTCTACTCTGTAGGCATACTGTTTGTGATGCATGTTTTAGGGGTACCCATTGCTCCTGCATTGACCGCTTTGGGAGTCAGTGGTTTGGCAGTAGCCTTGGCACTTCAAGATACTTTAAGTAACCTTTTTGCTGGTTTACAAATGCTTGCCGCAAAAAAACTAAAACCAGGTGATTACGTACAATTAGACAATGGAGACGAAGGTTTCGTAGAAGATATTGCTTGGAGAAACACCACTATAAGGGCTTTAGGAAATCATATTATTATAGTGCCTAATAGTACGATGGCGGGCAGCATTGTTAAAAACTTCATCCTCCCAGACTCTCAAAACTCCGTGCTTATTCCTGTGGGAGTATCATACGATTCGGACTTGAAAAGAGTGGAACAGATAACCATAGAAGTGGCCACAGAAATTCAAAAGACTGTTCCTGGTGCTGTGGAAGACCATGAGCCATTCGTACGTTATAATGAATTTGCAGACAGCAGTATAAACTTTAACGTGATTCTTAGAAGTAGCGATTTTACCAGTCAATACCTTATTAAACACGAGTTTGTAAAAGCTCTACACGAAAGATATAACGTAGAGGGAATAGAAATACCGTTCCCTATCAGGACGGTTTATATGAAGAAAGAGGAATAAATCCCCCCTTCGAGTGCTTCAGGGGGCTGATTATTCGTTGGCTGAGGGACTCGAAGGCAATCACTCTTGCTCTATCACAATTTCTACCCTTCTGTTTTTTTGTCGATTACCTTCTGATTCATTCTTAGTTAGCGGTTTGGTATCTCCCCAGCCTTTGAATGTTATTCTCTCCGCCGCTATGCCTCCTGATATTAAAAAGTCTCTGACATTTTTAGCTCTATCCATGGACAAAATCAGGTTTAACTGACTATCCCCTTGATTATCTGTGTGACCATCTACCCTGATTTTCATTTCCGGGTTTTCATTCATCATCTTAATAACCTTTTTCAATTCGGTATGAGAATCCTCTAAAATCTCTGCCTTTCCTAAAGGAAAATAAACATTGTTTAGTCTATAAGTTCCTTTCTCAACTAGCTCCAATTTTCCCTCTTTGCTTTCTTCTATATTTTCTAGCAAAGGCTCTTTTGTTTCAATCGGTTCTAAATAAATGTCTCTTGAAAAAGACTTTGAAATCTTACTCAAATCCATAGTCTCTGTACTGGTCTCATAACCATCTGCCACAATCTTATAAACATATTCTTTAGGCTTAATCAAAAACTCATAATAACCCGTTCTAGACGTACGAACAGAATCAAACGGTTCCTCTTCACCAAGAATAGAACACACTATTTTAGCCGCAATAGGTGCTTCTGTGGCGGCGTCAAATATTTTACCACTCATTAAAAACGCCTCTGAATTGTTTTTTGAAGGAATGGCGGCCATCGGCGTAGCTTCCTCGCCTGTTCCTGGGTTATTCACCTCTACACCATAAAAATTCCAATATTGAAAGCCATCTCTTTCATCATTGGGACCTTCTACCAAATCCACCGATTTTATCCCTGGATCTAGTTTTTTAAAGAAGACTTTGAAAAAATATTTCTTTTCTGGCTCTACATCTTGTCTATCTGGAGCTACAGGAATGTTAGTGGCCTTTATAAAATCAAACACTCTCCCGTCTTTAGCTCTTAAAAAAGAAGTTGGCTGAATTCTAATCGTACTACCTCCCATTTGACTCATCATTTGCTGCAAAATCATATTTCGCATCATAGGATTCATCATTCCGAGTTGCTCTTTCTCTTCTGGGTTATTATCCAAATAATTCTTAAGAGCCTCTTTGGGCGATTTGCTGACATATTGCATTGAAACCACAGTATATTCCTCGGTAATTTCAATCTTATTAATGAATGCATCCTGAGTAGATTTCTTAGTTACTTTTGGATTTGGAGTAACTTGAGCCATGGCAGCCTGTACGCCAAACAAAAGGATGATTGACAGTGCTTTGTACATAATTCCTTTATGGTTTTTTGTTCTAAGATATTAACATTAAACCATATTTAGAAGTTTACGCTTACCTGTTAAGAAGTGTTAAATGACATTTAAGGTCATATTTCTTAAGAAAACACAAATTCCATCATGGTGCAATCATCTTTCATAAAACTCCAATGGAAGGTCGTCTGGGTCTGCGAAAAACGTAAAACGTTTACCCGTTATTTCATCAATCCTGATGGGCTCAGATCTTATACCGTTCTTGGTTAAATCTGCAATGGCACGCTCTATATTTTCTACCTCAAAAGCCAAATGCCTTAAACCCGCAGCCTCCGGCCTAGAGGTTCTTTCTGGCGGATTGGGGAAAGAAAAAAGCTCTATAATATATTCACCATTTAATGCCAAATCGAGCTTATAAGAGTCTCTGGTTTCCCTATAGGTTTCTTTTATTATTTCTAAACCTAAAACGCTTGTGTAAAAAGCTTTTGTTGCTTCATAATTTGAAGCGATTATAGCTATATGATGGATTTTTTTTAATTGCATTCTTCCTTTCTAGTACATTGATTAATTACCTCAAATCGCTTCCAATCATCTTCTGGAAATCTTTGATGTTACCCATCATCACCAAAATATCCGATTCGTCAAATTCATGTTCACCGTCTAGATTCATGTCTACAGTGGCAAACTTACTCATCATCCCGATGATATTCTTCTTAGTCTGAAAGCGTTTCACAGCTATCAGTTTTAGGCCGTAAGTACTAAAAAAGTCAATATTGGAGGCCGTTCTTCCTAAGTATCTTTTAGGGACTTCTATTTCTAGAATACTACAATCATCCGACAGGTCAAAAGACTCCATCACTCCGCTTAATTCTAGCTGTTTGGCAAACTGTTCTGCTGCAATTTTCTCAGGATTAAAAATAATTTCTATGCCAATGGACTCCAAAACGGTCTGATGCAATGGATTAATAGCCCTACTAATAATAGACTTGGCATTATGCTGTTTTAAAAGAGCTGTGGTAAGAATAGAGGCTCCAACATCTTCGCCAATAGCCACTATTATTTGATCGGAATCTTGAATAGGAAGAGCATTTAATGCTCCAGGTTTTGAGGAATCTAAACAAATGGTGTGTGTCACTTTATTTTTCAGTTGCTCCACAATTTCCAAACGGTTATCTACTCCAAAAACCTCGTGACCAATGGCTGTCAATCTGGTAGCTAAAGTCGACCCGAAGTTTCCCATTCCTATGATAATGTATTTCATTTTCTTTGTTCTATTGAATCAATGCTTTTACGCAAAACCTGAAAAGCCCTTTAATATGTACTGCTTCTTATAACACCAAATATTATACTTAAATCTAGACTATCAATACGTTTTCTTTTGGGTACTGATGAGAACTACTTTGGATTTTCTTAAACAGGCCGAAAAGTAAGGTAAACATACCTACCCTCCCTAAAAACATGGTAATTATCAATACTATTTTTGAAGGGGTACTCAATTGTGGCGTCAAGTTCAAGGATAAGCCCACTGTACTATAAGCTGAAAAGCACTCAAAAGCAATCTTAGTCAACTCTTGATTTGGCTCAAAAATACTAATAAAGAAAACCGCCATGCCAATGATCAGAAGAGACAAGAAAATCACGGCAAAAGCTCTATGAATAGAAGATGCGGAAATTTCTCTTTTGAAAATATCAACCCTTTCTTTACCCTTTGCTAATGCCACAATGTTTGTAATTGCTATCGTGAAAGTTGTGGTTTTAATACCTCCACCCGTACTACTAGGCGACGCCCCAATCCACATTAACAATAAATAAATCAAAATGGTACCTTGCATCAAACCACCCATATCTACAGTATTAAAACCCGCTGTTCTTGGTGTAACCGAACCAAAAAATGCCTGCACAGCCTTTCCAAACATGGTAGGATGATCTTGAAGGGTATTATTATACTCCGTTATAAAATATAATATGGTTCCCACAACCAGCAAAATGGTGGTAGATGTTAAAACCAGCCTTGAATGCACGTTTAAGTTTCTAGCTAAAAATATGAACCTCTCTTTAAAAAACAGCCATCTAAAAAAGCTCCTTAATAAGCTTTTCCCAGTGTCATAGAGGTCTAAAACCACAGGAAACCCTATTCCTCCTAAAATCACCAATGCACAAATAACCAACTGAAACGGATAATTATATCTAAAACCTCCATTAAAAAGGCCATCAGGAAGGGTGCTAAAACCAGCATTACAAAAGGCAGAAACGGAGTGAAAAATAGAGAACATCCACGAATCCCAAGAAGTGGTAAAAAAGCGTTCGTTACTGGTTAAATGGATAAAAAATATACCAATAAGTTCTATAACAAACGTATAACCTACAATTTTCAATAAAGTAGAAAAAAGAGAATTAGGCTTATCTGACTGAATAATATCACTCAAAATTAAATGGTTTCTGAAAGACATTCCTCCCCTAAAAAGAATGGCGAAGAAGTTGGTAAAAGTCATGAGCCCCAAACCTCCAATCTGAATAAGCACTAATAGCATATCCTGCCCAATGGCCGTAAATGCCGTGGAAGTATCTACCACAGTAAGACCAGTAACACATACAGCACTGGTAGCCGTAAAAAGAGCATCTATAAAACTAAGCTGCTGAGAGGAAACATCAGGAATTAGCAAAAGTGCTGTTCCTACTAAAATCAACATCACAAAACTGACCACAAAAAGTACTGATGGTGTCATACCTTTCCCTCCGAAAATAGCTCCTTCTCGCATCACTCTGACTACGAAGAAAACGCTAATCAACATGTGAAGCACCCAATTTTCGTTGACTAAAGCAAAATGGCTCTTTAGATACAAAAACAAATACAAAATGCACGCAAAAGTTAAATCTGAGAGGTAGTTCCTATCTATAAGTCTTATATTTTTCCTTATAAAATTTTGAAGAAGCCATTTAGCAAAATATAGGAACATGACCACAATAGGTACATCCGTAAGTACGGTATCTACCCAGTTCTCCACGGTTAGCTCCTTGGGGAAAGCTATCTGGTAAATCACTAAAGCAAAACCTAAAAATAAAGCCGTGAAAATAGCCCATTCTAATCTTTTGACTACTCGCTCCCTAATAAGAATGAGTTTATCCCAGAAATCTACTAAATAGTGTTTAAGCTTCACTTAATAACCAGTGTTAAATAATTCGTTTTAAAGGTAACAATTCATTTTTCAAATCTATGAATATCAAACAATCCAATATTCTGAGATACATTTTTTGAAATAATAAGATCACAAACCGTTTGACCAGTTACCGGGGCTAAACTAATCCCCAACATGGCATGTCCAGATGCTACCACCAAATTATCCAAATGCCGTGCTTTGCCAATATATGGCAAGCCATCTGGTGAGCATGGTCTCAAACCATACCAAATATCCCGCTCAATGGGTGTATTTACTTTTATCTGATCATAAAAAGTGGAACCCGCTTTGGCTATAGCTCTTACCCTTTTCTTTTCTACTTTATTATTAATACCAGAAAATTCCATAGTACCAGCAAAACGAACTTTATCATTCATAAAAGGTGTAACTGCCACTTTAGCCTCACAAAGGATAGATGGATGAAAAATCCTTTTCGAGGATTCTTGGTCTTGTGTAAAACTATAGCCTTTTCCTGCTTGTAAAGGAATACTCAGTTTAAAAAGCTTAGAAAGTCTTTCTGACCAACTGCCTGCGGCTATAACCACATTTTCTACATCCACTTCATCACATTCTCCTTTGGCATTTCTTAGGCTTAGCCGCTCGATTTTAGTTCCAGAGATAGAAGCATTCACTACCTCTATATTATAAGAAAACTTAACACCCTCACTTATTAAGAATGACTTCAAGCTCTTCATTAATTTCTGAGGATCGCAGTGGGCATCCTCGGGATAAAAAACACCTCCTAAAACATCTGGTAAGGCCTCATATTCTAATTGATGAACACCCTTTTTGTTTAAGATTTGAACCTCCATTCCCATACTTTCAGCTTTATGAGCTACAGCAATTTCATCTTCTAAAAGGTGTTTGGTTTTGCAAAGCAACAATAATCCTTTTTTTTCTAAATCAATGTCAATCTCATTTGAGTTTACCAAATCATGATACATCGCTCTGCTCTGAACCAAGTAATCTTTTAAAACAGGCATGGCGGCGTCCACTCTTTTTTGATTTGCCGACTGCATAAACTTCCATGACCAGTTCAGCATGGACAGACTTAGCCTTGGTTTTACATAAAACGGGCTGGTATCATCCAACATCCATTTCAGAGCCTGCTGTACCATTCCGGGAGCAGCTAAAGGAATGAAATGGCTAGGAACTATCATTCCCGCATTTTGAAAAGAACAGCCGTCCTGACCATCATACTGGTCTATTATTTCTACTTCATGCCCTCCCTTAACAAGGTAGTAAGCGGAAAAAAGGCCTATGATGCCTGAGCCTATGATATGAACTTTCATTTTTTATTATTTTTCGATGAATCTTCTTTGAAGGTCTGTTCCTTCCAAGTTTGCTTATTCTTCCGCTGCCTTTTCAGGCGGAACCTATCCTTTTTTCATCTGGAAAAAGTAAAAAAATGCAGACAGAATTTAAACTCACGAATCTAAAAATTAGCATTAACCTTAAATTAGAACATACTCCTTTTTTTTAGCTTCGCTTAAACGGTAAATTCTGATTTAAGGATTTATATTAAATCAAGTTTTGAACGTAATCAAACAGTACAAGGCAAAATTCGAATTATATTAAATATTCTTAGCTTCTCTTAAAACGGTAATTTTGATGTTTCGATAAATGTTTTTTTTATAATATTTATTGTTCTATTCCTTTACTTACAATCAATATTCCTCATCTACGAAAATCACTTCTCTGCTGCCTTTTCAGGCAGAAACTATCCTTTTTCTCCGCTTGTCCTTGCCGGACAGGCATTCCTTTTTTAGCGTAAAAAAGGAATCAAAAAAACACTGCCTTGTAAACTCTTACATTCAAAACTTCAACCTTGACTTCCAAAATAAAATTCTAATACGTTTTGAACGTAATCAAACAGTACAAGGCAAAACTTGAATTTTGTTTAATATTTTAGCTTCGCTTAAACAGTAAATTCTGATGTAAGGATTATTTACTTTTTCAAATCACTTGAAAGCCGTCTGCGTAGGGGTCGTCTTCTTTGTTTATCGAGATTAGGTTTTCTCCGTACACTTTTGCCCAGCCTTCTATCGAAGGTATGATGGCATCGAAATCTCCTAGCTTCGCTCTACCTTCTATTCTTCCTTCGAATTTACTGCCTATTATACTTTCATGAACAAACACCTCGCCTTCTTTCAGTTTTCCTTTTGCCGCCCATTGAGCCATTCTAGCGGAAGTACCTGTGCCACAAGGTGATCTATCAATGGCCTTGTCGCCATAAAAGACGGCATTTCTTGCGGAAGAATTTGGGTCAATCGTTTTGCCTGTCCACATGATATGGCTTAAGCCATTAATGCTTGAATCTTCTGGATGAACAAAATCATGAGAAACGCTTAAAAGGGCTCTCAATTCTCTCGCCCAAGAAATCAGCTGCTCTGCTTTATAGCTTTCTAATCCATTAAAGTTTTCTTGAGGGTCTACTATTCCGTAATAATTACCCCCATAAGCCACATCCAGTTTAAGCTTGCCTAAAGGTGGGAAATCCACTTCTATATTTCCTTTGGCTAAATAAGAAGGAACGTTTGTCAACCTTACACTTTTTACTTTTCCATCTACATCTTCGGTATAAGAAATCTCCACCAAACCAGCAGGAGCTTCCATTCTTACTTTGCCTTTGACTTTAGGCTTTATGAGGCCATACTCCAAACCCATAGTGATGGTGCCAATAGTGCCATGACCGCACATGGGCAAACAGCCTGAAGTTTCAATAAAAAGTACGGCCACATCATTTGCAGGATTGTGTGGCGGATATAGTATACTACCCGACATCATATCATGACCTCGTGGCTCATTCATGAGCCCTTTTCTAATCCAGTCGTAATTTTTAAGGAAATCTTGTCTTTTTTCAGACATGCTATTCCCCTCTAAAGCAGGACCGCCCTTCGCTACCAAACGAACCGGATTGCCACAAGTATGTGCATCAATACAGTAAAAAAGACTTCCAGAAAGTCGTTTCTTTTCAAAGAAACTTTCGGAAACCTCTAATTCTAGTGGGTCTGTTGCCATTCTTAAAGTATTGGTAATACAGGTCTACATGCTAATGACTTTTCAATAATCGCCATCACTTCTGCTCTCTCCTCTCCTATTAATGGCAGTCTTGGTTCTCTCACCCATTCCGAACCCATATTTACAGCCGCTTCCGCAAGCTTAATTTTTTGCACAAACTTGTTTCCAATATCAAGACCCAATAATGGAAAAAACCAGCGATAAATGTCTCTCGCTTCTTCAATTCTGCCTTGTTTAACTAGTTCGTATATCACTACAGTTTCTCTAGGAAAAGCATCTACTAAGCCCGCTACCCAGCCATCTGCACCCATAATTAAACTTTCCATGGCTAAATTATCTACACCTGAAAGAATCTTAAATCTGTCCCCTAGTTCGTTAATAATTTCAGTCAAATAACGAATATCACCCGTACTCTCTTTCATCGCTTCGAAATGGGCATTTTGAGCCAAATCTTTAAACATATCTATGCTAATGAAATTCCCATAAGCTATTGGATTATTATAGGCCATAACCGGTAAGTCTGTAGCATCTGCAACCGAATGAAGATAATGCAAAGTCTCCCTATCATCTGCTTTATAACGCATAGATGGCAATAACATAAAACCCTCCACACCAGCTTTCTCACAATCTTTAGCAAAAGCCACCGACTCAGAAGTGATGCATTCTGCAATACACATTATCAATGGAACACTACCATCAATAGCTTCTTTTGAAGCTTCCACAAGTGTCATTTTTTCAGCAGTGGTGAGTGTACCATTTTCTCCTAGCGAACCACAAATGATGATTCCGTGAACACCCGCTTCTATTTGCTTTTCTATATTGGTTTTGAATAGACCTAAATCTAGACTTTGGTCTTCATTAAAATTTGTTGTAACTGCTGGATAAACTCCATTCCAATTTGGTCTCATATGGCTGATATTTCTGTTTGAGCGATTGAGCTAGCAAATTAGAACTATTTATTAAAATCAATTGTCTCTTAGCTATTGATATTCTTCAAAAATGACAGATAAAAAAACACTTATCCTCGGTGCCAGCACCAACCCAGCGAGATATGCTTATTTAGCCGCCAACAAATTAGTGCGATATAATCACCCCATTGTCTTGGTAGGTATAAAAAAAGGGGAAGTGGCTGGAGTAAGCATTCAGGGTAGCACAGAAGGAATTGAAAACATTCACACGGTTACGATGTACCTCGGCCAGAAAAACCAAACGGTCTACGAAGACTTCCTATTAAATCTAAAACCCAAACGTGTCATATTTAACCCTGGAGCGGAAAATCCGGCATTGATGACCAAATTAGAAGAACAAGGCGTGGAAACTTTAGAGGCTTGTATATTGGTTATGCTTTCTACGGGACGGTTTTGAGGTTATTGTTATTTGGCAAAAACAGTTTATATGCCACATATTGATGTTGCACTATGTGGAACATCAGGCAATCACTCCATTATTTATTTTGAGTTTAGCTTATTCTCTTGAGATTTTTGGGATAAAACCAATTCTTTTAGTTCATCCACCTCTTTATGTATTCTGGTTAAATTTCAGATATCGAGCTTTCTTTTTATAGAGCTATACTTAGGCTACTGGCCGTAGCCACTGGTTTTGCATTGTCCTTACTCATCTTGTGATAAATGAATACCCTCATCTATGACCGTACCATGCTTGCTTAATCTTACACGGGAAGCTCTATTATAGGCTAGAAAATCTGATAGCCGAATGGCATTGAAGACCTCAAAATTCTGGTCATCTGCGGAATTTCTCAGCCCAATTGGAGGATACTACTTCACCCTTATTTCCTCAAAGGAATAAAAAAACTTCAACCACGCTTTTATGGTAACTTTAGTTAAGAGTCCTGCTAAAATTAAGATATAACAATGGAGGAATTAGCTTAAATTTAATCCAAAATAGCCTTAGTCATTCATGGTATCCAAACAGATATTCATTAGCTTCTTTGTTTTACTTTCCATTGTCGTTTTTTTTCTTCCTGCCCAGCATGATTACGCCTTATATCTAGAGCAATGGAATCATATTCTTAAAGGAAACGACCCATGGATAGGGACCCTAAACGCTTACGGTCCTGTATATAACTTTTTCGCTTGGACTGTCTTCATTCATCCAAAGCTACCCGCATTTTTATTTTTGTTTGTTTATGCTCTTGGTATTTGGACTCATACAAATGAACTTAAAGACATCAAGACATTTGTTTTCGCAGTCTTTAATCCCTTATTTATAGTTTTTGGTATTATTTATGCTTCCAACGAGCTTTTCTTGGCGGGCTGCATTTTGCTCTTTTCTTTTCATTTGAAAAACAAGAATTGGCTACTAGCTGGTCTTTTTTTAGGAATAGCTTTTAGCTTCAAATTCTCGGTTATTTTCCTAGTTCCGCTTTTACTTTTACAAGAGCGGAAATGGATTTCAAAGTCGTTAATAAGCTTTGGAACCAGCACCTTATTTTTCTATGCCATGGCGTATTTATTATGGGGCGATACCTTCATCATTCCTTTTCAGTTTGGAGCAGAACGGGCTTCTCGTCTACTTTCTATATTCAGGTTTATTAGAGGTGAGCACCAACCGCTTTCTTCTTTGGGTATTAGTAATCTTGACCAATACAACACCGTCATTATGGGCTTAGGTTATCTATCTCTTCTGTATATGATATTTAGATTAAAAATCAACAACGTATATTTTCAAACTTGCCTTATTTTAACTTTTATCTTTAGTATTTATAAGGTTGGAAATCATCAGTATTTCTTGTCTGTATTTCCCATATTAGGTATATTAATTTCACAGTATAAAGAAAATGTTTCCTCCTACTTTGTCAAAAGCAGCTGGCTTTTATTGGCATGGTATGGCGTTGCGGCTTTGATTTATCATTTCACCAGAGAAGATGGCGTTTGGGGATATAGCGGTTCGTATTTTGTCATTAGAGAGTGGATAGGCCTACCCACTTTTTTAATCCAAACTGTCTTTTTAATTGCCTTAATTAAAGAGGCTTTAAGCCACAATATTCCATCCAGTGAGCGTTCGGATTTCTCTTTTTAAATTATACCATATAGTACCACCAAAATAGTACGACATTTCGTCTAAAATCTCCTTATTGGCCATTGGTAATAAATCAAAAACCACTGGATTTTCTTCCAAAATTACATGCTCTAGAATATCAGTACCATGCTTTTCGTTTACCGCAAAATCATCAAATCCTACATGATTAGCCTTCCCTATTTTAGGAGCTAAACTGTAGGCTCCGTTTTTGAAATGTGTATAGTTCCAGAAATCACTCCAGACATCCATAACACCACTCCTACGCATTCTCGCCATATGTACCCAGTCATTTCCACACTCCTGAACAAATTTTTTACGCAAGTATCTGTTGTTTTTCATTAACTCGTAATAATCTGTTTCCCAGTCCACCTTCAGCCATCTGTCTTTCCAGCTAGCCCAGCCCCAAGAGCAGCTTCTAGGCATCAGAAAGGTGTCATTACTGTAATTTTCAGGTATCCTAAACGGATATTTATATCCAGTAACAGAAAATATCTTTGGGTTTTTTTCATACAATCTCAAACCCATATTACAGTATGCCAAGAAATCTTTCGAACACATAATGTCATCTTCCATCACAATAACCTTATCGAACTTCTCAAAGGTCTTATTTATAGCGTATTTCATAGAAGCTGCTAAACCTTTATTATTGGGGGATGGGTGGACTTCGATCCTTTTAAACCCCTTTATGGTTTTAATATAATTCCTCACCTTCAAAATGTCTGCAATCTCTTTTTGGTTTTTAGGTCCATCGCTAAAGATTAACAGTTCACTTTCTGTAGAAAGAATATTTGCCTTAAGGCAAGCCACTGTTTTCTTTAATAAGTCTAGTCTCCTGTAAGTCAATAATACAATGGGGGCAAGTTTTGTGTTTGACATATTTTTGATTATTTCTGTATATTTTTGGTTGTGTTGGATGTAGACTGAAAATTACTGAGTTGTTGTTTTAAAGATTCTATCTGCCCTTGTTGCTCTTTTAATGCTTCTGTTAACAGAGCTACTATTTCTTGATATCGTACCCCTTTTAATCCTTCATCATTCTCAAAAACCACTTCTGGCACGATCTCTTCTACCTCCTGTGCAATAAAGCCTATCCTTGGTTGAGCTGGATTTTCTTTGAAATTATACATTTTACCGCTTAAGGCTAGAACCTTTTGTAGTGAATTTTCCAGTGGTTTAATGTTTTGTTTTAAACTAATATCGGAAAGGTTAACGGTTGTTCTTTTAATTGTGCCATCATTCTCTATCGTCACAAAAACGTTATTATTATTATCTGCCACTACAGACCTAAATCTGGCAGAGCCGTTTACGTCGAGTTTTTGTGTAGGCTGTGAGGTATTAATTCCTACATTGCTGTTTTTATAGACCACGAGTGCATTGGATCTGTTCAAATCATCTACTCCATTTCCTATCACAAAAATGGGGTCGTTTGAGGAATAAGAGTTTGATTGCACCGGTTTCCCACTATTATTTAAAACTAGAGAATCGTTATAAAGCCCCACCACCATGCTACCGTAACTATTGTTTACTAAGCCAAAACCAGAACTGACCGAAAACTTGCCGTTAGTTCTATTAAAACTCCCTATTGCAATTGATTTATCATTAGAAGTTCTATTGCCTGCCCCAAGGGCTATCGAGTTCTCCCCTTTTGGGGAGTTGCCCACACCAATACCTATGGCTTGAAATCCTTCGGAAGCATTATTGAAACCAATGGACATTGACCTTTCAAATTTTGAATTGTTGGCTAAACCAAAATTGTAAGAATCCACTCCTGAATTTTCGTTATCATTTCCAAAAGAAAAAGAACGAGAGGCACTCACAGTATTATTAAACCCAAAAGCAAACTCCAAGTCACTTTTACCTTGATTGGACTTTCCAATTAGATAATTATTTGTCGATTGAACATTATTGCTTTGACCAATTGCAATGGAGTTAGTGCCTGTATTACTAATTGAATTACTACTTCCTATGGCGTATGAAACATTTCCCAATGCAGTGTTGCTCAAACCAAAAGCCAATGACTGATTTCCAGCTGCATTATTATTAAATCCACCAGAAAAGCTCTGATTTCCAGTAGCGAGATTTTGAAACCCAATAGAACCAGCAGCTAATCCTGTAACCTTAAGATCTAAACCAATTGCAAAACTATAGGGACTTATGTTAGCATTATTCCATTCCGTACTGCTTACCGATCCCACTCTCAGTGCACTTCTATCTGGAATCCACATAAACCTAGTTCCTTGACCAGAGTCAGGTAAAGTCAATGTACTTGGGACGTTGAAATTATAAAAAGATCCTCTGTTTGCATAAATTCCTTTGCCATCTCCTGCTGGCTCTAGTAATATGCTTTGTGCTGTGTTTTTCAATGAAAAGACCAATAAGAAAAGGATTAATAGATGCTGTTTCATGTGGTTTGAATTAGTTTATAAGTTTTTTCTAAAAGCTATTTAGTATTGATTCTCACAACCTTCTATTTTGGCTTCAAAAATATTCTGACTAGTGGCCATTATTTTAAAACCAGGATTAAGTTCTATTCCTCCTTCTGAGGTATAGCTTGCAGGACTAATTACTGATCTTTTGCTTTCCAATAATTTATAAGCAAATTGTTTTGTTGGTAAATTATTCAACACACTTCCTTCAACTCCCGAAAGCGTTAAAGTATCTGCAAAACGTTTAAATTGCACCTCTGAGATTCTTGAGAAACAGTCTTCGCCCAATAACTTATATTTAAAACGAGTATCAAGTCCATCTAAAAGGGTCGTTTTGAAATATCTTTTTGTCTGACCATTCGTCCATAAAAAATCAGTTGCATAGGAGTTACGTTGATTGGTAGAAGATATAATATAATTATTTACAAGAGGCGATTTGGCCCTAATAAACAGCGTAGAATTTTTACAAAATGGGGTAGTTTCAGCTCTATATTTAGCCTTAATTAATCTTAAAACAACGGGGTATTTTTGATCTAGGCCACTGATGTCTGTATAGTTTATTGTACAATTTGAGCTTCTTGTAACATTAGAAATTGTCAATACGTCTCCTTCTTCGGTTTCAAGTACGGGAAAGGCTTCATCTTCTCCACAGCTTCCCATTATAAAGTCTGTAACAATACTTCCATCTTGACGAAGCTCTATTAACCATGTATCTTGATGAAACTGTTCTGATGCCGCCGTATGTGTAAACCCAGGCTTTTGCCTTTCAAAACTTGGCGTTATTGTCTTCGTATTTCCAAAAAACACCAGATTGTTTTCTATAGTTGTGTTTACCGCTACTAGGCTTTCGTTTTTATTTCCACCAAGTGTTTTGTCCCAAATCTTTATACCGTTGGCATCAGTTTTTATTATCCAAAAATCATTTTCTCCTCTGTTTGTTTGACCTTTATTTGAGCTAATACTTGAGTTTGAATTTCCTGAAAACACCAATTCACCAGAACTCAACAGTATTGCTTTGACGGCTTCTTCATTATCATTTCCACCAAAAACTTTTTGATTTTGTATCACGCCACTTGCATCAATCCATACCGCCCAATAGTCATTACTCGAATTAATGTTGGCAATACTCTTATTCCCACTAATGCCTGAATTCGAAGTTCCAAAAAGCAGAAAAAGGTTTTCATTTATTTTGGTAATGGACGCCAGTCTATCACCTCCCGTTCCACCAAATGAATAGTCAGCAAGTTTGTTTCCATTGGCGTCAATTTTTACCACCCAATAGTCATCTGCTCCAAAACTTGCGGTGCTTTTGTTTCCATTATTACCCGAACTTGAGGTTCCTGCTAAGAGCATTTGCCCATTGTTTAATAGTGCAGCATCAACAATGTTTTCTGAAGCCGTTCCTCCATATTTTTTGTCAAATATTTGAGTACTGCTGTGGTAATTATATTTAACAATCCAGAAGTCATTTTGGCCAAATCCTGCTTGACTTACATTTCCAGAAATAGGAGAATTACTACTTCCATAAAGTAGATAAGTATGGGGTGAAGTCTCTAAATAACCACCCAACTGCTCATTTCCAGAACCGCCTAAAAATGTATAAGAACCTGAACCACTAACAGCCGTATGTAGTCTAATAAAAAAATCATTTTCACCATTAGATGAATTATTGGCTTCAAAGATTACCCCCGTTTTGGTTCCGAAAGTCAAACTTCCACCTCCAAAAAGGGGTTTATAGCCAACAACTTGAGCTCCATTATAGGTATTTATGAAATCGTTTTTTTGCAAACTGTGATACTCATTTTGAAAAGGAAGCAATGCATAGTCTACTTTGGATGCGTTGCCGTCATATCCTGAACCCAGTACATTTAGTACGTTGCTTTTGCTACCGAGACAGCTTCCTTGACATGTAGCAAAAATGGCTGTATTTAACTCTGTAACGTATTTTACAGATGCACCAGTTTGATTAATAGACCAAAGTGTAGGACCCGAGCAACCACTTGCTAACAAGTTAAGTGTATCTCCACCACAATAAGTAACAGCCAGATTTTCAATAGCACTTATAACCGGCACTTCATTTGACGCTCCAGCATACGAAACGGCCAGTGAATTTGAAGGAGTATCTACACAGGCACCAAAGGTTCCTTTGGCTAAATAATTGCCCGGAGCGTTTGCTAAATTTAATGTCGATAATGACTCCTCTGGTAGCAAAGTGTTGTTTTTAAACCACTTATAAGTTATGGCTTCTGGAAAGTTTTTGGTTGAATTTAATGTTCCTAAACTTCCTTCACATAGGGTTAATATGTTTGTTGCTGTTTGCGGGCCAATATTAAGTTCAAGATTTCTATTAGTTATGGTAAGCGGATCTGAATCGAAAGACTGGCAGCTATTTGGGAAAATTGAGAAGTTCATTCTTAATTTAAACACCCCGGGTAAATTGGTGTTTTGAAATAATTGTCCAGAATTAGCCACTAAAGTTGTCTCATCTCTAAACCACGAAAGCAATGCAGGTATACCAATAGGCAAGTTTGAGTTTGCCGAATCAATTGAAATAACCAAAGACTCATTGCATAGCATTTCTGGTTTATTTGCTTTCAGTCTAATAAAAGTACCTTCTAAAATATTTGCTTGTACAGTTGGAGATGGAATATTTAAACATCCAGTAGTACTTCTTTCAACCCTGTATTTGCCAGAAGAAACCGCAAAAATGGATGAGTTGGTTGTTGGCAATTGTGTATTGTTTAAAAACCATTTCAGTGAACCACCCAGTTCTGGATTAGAGAGCTGAGCTACGAGTTGAATTGAATCAGAACAAGAGATAAGACCATTAGGAGCAGATATACTCACTCCTGGGCAGTTTTTGAATCCCTTAATTCCAACTATGCTCCATTTACCATTCGCATCTTGGGCTCTCACGGTTAATTGGTGGTCCCCAATTGTAACACCACCTGAAATACTGAAAACTTGATTGCCTAAATTTACTGTTGTACCACCTGAAACAGGGACGCTCGTAGCCAAGCCAAACCCTGGGTCAGCATCTACAAAATACTCGAGTTTTACTATGTTTTGTAGCGTTGGTAATTCATCTGTTTTGTAAAAGCTTTGAGTATAGACCACACTCCAGCGACCAATAGCATCTTTAGCTCTGACATAAAATTTATGGAAACCTAGAGGAAGATTTTGGGGTAAAGGAATTAATAGGCCTTTAGTGATATTCTGACCTGAGCTAATACCAATGGAATTAGCCAATCCAAACCCAGGATCGGTATCTACAAAATACTCCAATTTTACTATGTTTTGAACCGTTGGAAGTTCATCTGTTTTGTAAAAACTTTGAGAATAAACCACACTCCAGCGACCAATAGCATCTTTAGCTCTGACATGAAATTTATGGAAACCTAGTGGGATATTTTGAGGTAAAGGAATTAATAGGCCTTTAGTGATATTCTGACCTGAGCTAATGCCAATGGAATTAGCCAGTCCAAAGCCGGGGTCGGAATCTATAAAATACTCTAGTTTTACTATATTTTGTACAGTTGTTGGTTGGTTTGATTTAAAGAAATCTTGACTTTGAACCATGCTCCATACCCCATTTGCATTTTTAGCACGAATATTAAACTTATGAAATCCATTTACTAAACTGTTATCCAAAGGAATATCTAAGTTGGCTGTCACTGAACTTCCTGTGGTAATGGGAACAGTGATTCCACTTCCAAAACCTGGATCTGTATCAAAGAAATACTCTACTCGCTGAATAGATTGACCCATGACGCTGCCTAACCATCCTGAAAACAGAACCGTTATCAATATCTTTTTCATGGCTTTAGTTGTTAGATTGAATCGTGATACTTCCAGTTAGTCCAGATGATGTGGAACCCGTTGTACTTAAAAAGAAATTAGTAATTATTGGTATAGGTGGTTGACCTGAAAGACGATAAGGCGAAGAACCTCCAAATGGTCCCATATCGGTACCATTAATCCCAGAACCAATCGCCGGCGAACCTGCTTTTAATCTATAATCTTTATCCAATTGTCCATTTCCAGTTAATGGATTGGCAACCACGAAAATATCAGACATATTTACATTTTCAATGTTATTGTTAATACCCGGCGTTGGAAACGAATTGCCTATTTTTATACAATTGGCAAATGTATTGTTGCTCCCATTGACTGTACCATTAATTATACAATTGGTAAATGTTCCATTGGTAATACTATTTATATCATCGATAAAACAGTGATTCACGACTAATCCTGTCAGGTTGGATATACCATCTCCCAAAATACTGTTTTCGATAAGGTTGTTTTGTCCAGATCCTTGAATAGCACCAAAAGCAGGTCCAAAATCTTTAGTAAAACAATTTTTGAAGATATTGTTGGATGAATTTAAATTTACACTTGCTCCTATAATCATTGTACATCGTTCAAATAACACATTTCCGCATTCAACAATTATTAAGGTTTGAAATGAAAGTCCTATCAATACAGAATTTTCTGCTCCTGATTTTATTTTTAATATAGCTCCAACATTTGTTTCAGATCCAGCCACTTTTGACTCAAAGGAATTTTGCGGTAAAGGAGAAATCAATCCGGCATTTGAACCAACAGAATACCCATTTCCGATAATAGTGAGGCGTTTTGAAATTCCATCCAAAAACTGATAATTGGATGCTGATGGTTCAATGTATATGGTATCTCCAGGTGAGGCATCTGTTTGTGCTGAAGCAAAGGTTATATAAACTAAGCCAGCCACGGGTATCACCCCAGAATTATTATTAACCCTACGAACAGTGGCATTAGCCATAATGATTGGAAATACTAAAATGATTGTTAATAAATGTTTCATAATGTTTTAGTTTAATGCGTTTTCAAGATTTATTTTCTTCCTTCTGGATATTGGGCAGCTCAGGTTATTTCTGAGTGCTATATTCTTCTCGTCAAAAGTTTTGATGTATTTCAAGTTTATAATGTGAGAGCGATGTACTCTAACCATTTCTTTTATGCCTAAAAAGCGTTCTTGTAGTTTCTGGATATTGGTGCTGACTATTATTCTTTGACCATTTCGTAGATGTATATACGAGTAACTAATCTCAGCTACGATCATCACTATTTCTGAAGGTTCAAGATGGGTTCTGGATCCCACATGAATGATTGGCATTCGTTTACAGAGATTTATTTCTGCTATTTCTTGATTAGTTTTTCTTAATGTATTCATAGCTGTAAATTTTAATAACTTATGGAGTATTGAAAGTTTATTCCCCTCAAGGCAAGATTAGAATCTTGCCACTCACCCGCGGTTATTTGAACCAGGATATAATAGTAATTGGTCTTGTTGTTCACAGTGTGCGATATGGCCTTTGAGTATTCTTTGACAGCAGCGTTATTTCCGGTGCTTTGGACTCCATCCACCACAGCTTGAGAGAGCGGAGAGCCTGCTTGCGGTACTCTTAATAAAATTGCTTCTAAATTATTATCAGAATTGTCAATAGCAGACATAGTCATGGTTTGTAGCACGGCATCATCGGGAAACTCTACAGGAAGTATCATTTGTCCCGATGTGTTTTTAGTGCCTACACTAAAATAAGCCAAACAAGCGGTAGCCATATAGATAAAATTAGCATCTGGTGTCGTTCCTATTTTACGGGCAGCAGCAGCAGAGATATTGTAATTTTTAGAGTAGGTAGTCGTTGCAGACGGGATACTTCCAACTAACACATTTCCGTCTGCATCAACATTCAGTGGACGAATGCCAGAGCCACTTAAATTTGTCAATTGAAGACCACTTGTAATCGACGCGGCTCCATTAACTTCCAATTTTTTTGTCAAAGTTGTTGTAGTACCAATCCCTACATTTCCTAGAGAGTCAACAATCATTCGGTTCGTATTGGCAAATGTTCTGAAAACAAGTGACTTTGAAGAAGTATAGATAATACCACCACTAGCCGAACCTTTATCCGGCCTCCCGAAAAGTATGCCAGACTCGTTGTTATTTGGAACCCCAAAGCCGAGATACATATTCGTGTTGCTCTCTAAAAAAGCCTGACTGTTTCCATTGGGCGTTACGCCTGAGGAGCCTTTTCTGACTTGCCACATTTTAGAAGGGTTTATAATGCCTATTCCCACATTTCCATTTTTAAGTATGGTCATAGCATTCGAGCGTTCTTCTTTAGACTTCCCATTGCCAACTATAAAAATCGGATCAGCTAAAGTAAAAGCATTTGGTATGCTGGTAGGTATAGTATTAAACATTCCAACTGCTGAGGTGCCAAAACCCTGCAGTTCTAATCCCCATCCCATTCCGTACATGTATTGTCCGGCACTTGAGTTATTGGTTTCCCCTATTAAAATGGTATTACTGTTACCATCCGCAATGTTATTATTAAACCCACCTCTTGCAGAGTTGGTACCTACTACTTGCCAGTTTCCAATATTGGATGGGATATTTTGCCACGTTGCATTACCCAAAGCGTCTGAGGTCAACACTTTGCCTATTGATGCCCCTTTGGTTAACTGAAGCGTATCAGTGATTAATGTACTTTCCGATGCAAAAAGTAAAGTAGTACTGTATATCAGTTAGTTATGGTTATTGGGCAACAAATAGGCAACAATAAACTATAAATAAGAGATAATAAAAGCAAGTAAATGTAGGGAGATTAGAACGAATTGATAAGCGAATATAAACCTTTTTTCTTTGTTTTAGCCCTCAAATTAAGTGCTTGGTACTTTGGTAACTCTTCGCAGAATACATTGTTGTATGGCTTTGCATAACCTCTTCTGACCATTATTTCATTAAGCGTTTTGCCATTTGGCAAAATTATATAAGCTAATGTTCTTCCAAAAGCATCTGTAAGATTTGATTGTTCTTGAATTATAGTAACGCTTGTTTGTGGTTTGGCTTTTTTTAGTAAAAACTTCATTGACTTGTAACCCAGTTCAATTAAATATGTGCCTGAGATATTCACTTCTCTTTCATCTTGCTTTAATTTTCTGCATAGTTTAATCTCTGGAGCATCAATACCTAATAGCCTAACTTCTTCTTCATCATTTGTGAAAATATTTTTTACGATTAGTCCGTCTCCATCCAAAACTTTAACCACTTCATAGTGTGTTCTTATCCTTGTTTGTTTATTAGCACTTGTTTGCATTTGTTTACGTTTATTAACGAATTGATATTCAATATGTTAGGTTTATCTTTGTAATAGTAAGAATTATTATTAACATTTAAAAATTTAAAGAAATGGCAAGACAGAAAGGTCCCCTAAAATATGTCGGTACTCTTGGAGATATTAGACATTTTAAAATTAAAGGAAATGAAGGTTATTTTGCAGGTTTGACTGGTGGTCCAACTGCTGAACAAATTGCAACTGATCCCGCATTCCAAAGAACTCGTGAAAATATGAACGAATTTGGTGGTTGTGCTATGGCAGGTAAATCCGTTAGAGTTGGATTAGCAAGTCTAATGAAAAATATGGCAGATAGTCAAGTGACTGGAAGATTGACTGCTATAATGAAGAAAATCAATTTAGAAGATGGTTCAGAAGCCAGAGGTAAACGAGCTGTGTTGATTTCGACAGTGCCAAACTATTTGAAAGGATTTGACTTTAACAGATTCACTTCTTTCAATGGTGCTTTTAATGCTCCGTTCACAATTACTCCTGCTGGTTCTCGTGATAGTTCAACTTTGGATGTTCCCGCATTCAATCCGTTGAATTACTTAAACATACCAGCCGGTGCAACTCATTTTAGAATTATCAATGCTATTTCAGTATTGTCTGATTATGAGTTTAACACTACTACAAAGGTTTATGAGCCTAAAGAAGCAAGTTTGAACGAATTAAAAGATGTTCAGTATTCTGCCTATTTACCTGTTGATTCAGTTACTGCATTAATTTCATTGGTTGCTACATTACCAGGTTCTCCAACTATGACAACTGATGTAAGTGTTTTAAACTCTATCGGTATTGAGTTTTATCAAGAAGTAGGTTCAAACTACTATGTGTTTGCACAAGGTAACGCCTTAAAGATTTCCGAAATATTCTAAGATGCCATTTTAGAGATTTATGGAATTAGAAGAAAGCCTGCTCATTTGAGTAGGCTTTTCTTTTTGGCACTTTGTAGGGTTTGCATTTTTTTATTAAGACGGTGCAATCTTATTGGGCTAAAATATGCCTTATACAGTACTCAAATATGAGTAGCCCTAGGAATACCTCTTTTTAGAAATATAGCGATAGAAAACCGCCCTACGTGCATCATCAATTAGTTTTAGGTTGAGTTTATAAACCTTTTCTTGTTCTTCTAAAAGTTGTAAGGCTTTGACTGACTTTTTGAAAATAGAAATATCATTATTTGCCTGTTCAAATCCGTTCAAAATGCCTTGTTTAAGGTCATTTTTTGTGATGAACGGAATAACTGAACCTTTTAAATAGTAATGAAAGGATTTTGCACGCCATAGCCCAAAACATAGCCAATATAACTGCTCTTTAGCTTCCTCTGTGGGTGCTATCAAAATAAAGCAATTCGGGCAAGGTTGTTTAAGTGGCTTTCCGCTGTTCATCCCTTTGTTCAAAATGTAGAAATGTGGCTTTTCAGTTTCGGCTGCTGGTCTGTAAGTTTTGAGAGTGAATTTTGTCATTTTCCGAGAATTTTAGTTGGCTTCCGAAATCCCCTTCACAAAATTTTTTGACAAAGAAAAAAACGAAAAAAAAAGAAAGCCATCTCATCAGGTGGTGGAGATTGGACAAGCAAGTTTTTTGGGAAAAATACTACCCGATAGGGTGGAGATTTTTTTCAAAACCCGTAGGGCTTGAACTTGAAGGGCCAATTGTAACCACCTACATTTGCTATCTTTTTTATTCTTTTGGCATAACATTTTTTACTTACTCTCTTATTTGTAAAATGCTTATTTGGTTGTTCAATTCCTTTGGGGAAATATGACCAGAAAAAAAATAAACTATACCTATTCTAAAAGCGTGGGCTGGTGTGTGGCAAGTGTAGCGATTGAAAGAAACGGAACTAAATGCGGTGGGATGGAATGAAGTAATACTGTATGCATTGCAGGGTTGCAGACTTTGCAAACTTTACAATTTACTGCAAAGTTGTTGTGCGGTGGGCTTGCATACGGATTGCGTAATGGAATAGTGTGTCGCTTAGTGGAGTGTAGAGAATGAGCTACTCTTGCTTGCATTATTAGGTGTTAGTGGGTATATGCAATGAAAGAATGTAGGCACGAAATGAGAGAATGAAATGTACCTACTATAAACCGACATTAACTCATAGTTTATTTTTTTTCTGACCGCTGAAAAGGGTGGTTGGGGAATTGTGGTCTTTCGGTTGGTGAAGTAGGTTTAAAGCGTTGGCAATGAGCGGATACTTAACATAATGTTATTATAGGACATAGGCTTTAGCCCGTAATGCAATGAAGCCCTTGTGGTATGTACTATAATGCCACATTATGTTAATGTAGCTTTGGGTTGTTATTTTCTGGCACAAGTTGCACAGAGCGGTACTTTGGAGTGCATACGCCTTTTTGCTTTTGTGTGGTGGCATAGCTCTTTACTACCGAAGGAACGAGGATATTAATGGGCTATAATTAGCGTTGGATTGCAAAAAGTGTGATAGAAAATAACAACTGTAGCGTTGGAAGAGCGGAAGCCTATAAAAAGACAGAGGAGTTATGAGGCACGAATAACGTTGGATTTTTATAGGCTGGGGAAAGAAACCTACGGAACCAACCGTTATTAAAGTCGTGCCTGTGGCACACCTTATTATTTATCCGTAATAAAAACCAAAGATTATTTTTACCGAAGTCAGGTAGTTTATCACCTTCAAAATGAGGAAATATTTGAGCTACCTTTTCAAGGTATTTTATGGCTACTGGTAAGTTTTGTTGCTTTACGGATTTCCAATACATTCTGCTGAATTAACATATTTGGCTAATGAGTTTACTTACATTATTGGTATTATCATTTGACTTTATTAACTAACAAATGTTATTACCTATATACTTTTGAAAATTGAAATGTCATTAACTATACACAAAGATAATAAATGTTAGGCAAATTAAATAAAGGACTACTCTTCCTGAGTGTTGCAGGAAGTGGGTGATTGTAGTAAGTAAGGTACGAGCGAACGAAAAGAACCTACTGGAAGCAAATGGGGAGTTATGACAATGAATTAATTATTTCTTTTGCTGTAATTTTTGCAGTTTTACCAACGCCATAAATGGTTGCTGAAGCAAAACCTGTCCAATTACCATAACCCACTAGCCATAAATTTGACTCTTTAACTGCTCGCGTATTTTTTGTTATTACTTTATCATTTTCAATAATATTTAATTTTTTTAAATGGTTCAAATAAGGTCTAAAACCAGTACACCATATAATGGCATCAAAAGCTTCTTTTTTTCCATCTTGCCAAATTACACCGTTTTTATAAAATGAGGAAAATGGACGATGATCTTTAAATACGTTACGTGCTAATCCATCTTTCACACTTTCAACTTGTACAATATCACTCAAAGAAACTTGTAAAGTATTTGAAGTATTCTTTTTCTTAAGATACTTTTCATTAGCTTGATTAAACAAGTAACGACCGTCAATTTCTTCTGGTAGAAACGTAGGTTTATCTAGTGTTACCCACTTTGTATAAGCTACTTTAGAAACTTCTGCTAAAATTTGAGCACCAGAATTACCCCCACCAACAACAACTACTCTTTTGTTTCTGAAAGGTGAACTATTTTTATAAGCACTAGAGTGTATTTGCATACCTAAAAATTCATCAATTTTAGGATATATAGGAATAAAAGGTGAACGAGCTGTACCTGTAGCACTTACAACAGTTTTACTAATAAATACTCCTTGATTGGTTTTTAATTTAAATAATTCTCCTTCTTTAACAACTTCTTCAACAAATGTACTTCGTTGTATTGGGAAATTATATCGTTTTTCGTAATTGGACAAATAACTCAAATATTCTTCCTTTGTAGGATATTCTTGTTTAGTTGTAGGCATTTGCCAACCAGAAAGTGAGCTATATTGAGAAGGTGAAAATAATTTTAAACTATCCCAAGTATGTAACCAAGAACCACCGGAATTACCTTCTGCATCTAGAATTAAATAATTTAGTTTACTTCTTTTTAAAAAATAAGCAACGGACAAGCCTGCCTGCCCGCCACCTATTATTATACAATCAAATATTTTATTAGGTATTGCCATAATAAGCCCTTACTTAATTTCTTTAATTACTTTATAAGGGGTTTTGTTAATGGCTTCTTTTACTTCTTTATCGGTAGATTTTGTACTATCGTACCAAACGGTTATTTGACCTTTTTTAGTGTTAGAAACAGCTTTAATAAAACCTTTAACGTTTTTCTTTAATGAATATTCTACAATTCCTGTACAACAAGATTGGGTGAATTTTTCTAATTGATACGTTTTTTTAACAGTATCAGAGATAACAATGTTTCCTTCAATTTTCTGATGAATATTTGTATCGTTATTATGGGTAAAAGCTAAAATATTTGTAGCAAATACTAGTGTTAATATAAGAGATGTTATTGATTTCATAATTATTAAATTTTTAAATATATGGTAGAATTAATATGATTAATGTTATAATGGCAACGCACCATAAAAACGTTTTTGATTGTAGAAATGATAATGATTTCTTTTGTTTAGTATCTAGTTTACTTATTGTCTCTTGACTTTCTATGGTGCAGCAAGCTTGTTCTTTTTTAGGAAAATATGCTCTATATAAATTGTAAGAAACTGCTATTAAACTGAATGCTATAAGATACGGTTTTATTGTTGCTAGCCATACCAATTGAGAAACAATTGCTCCTAACATTCCTGCAAAAGCCATTAATGGACCAACACAACAAGTGCAAGCGACTAATGCTACAAATACAGCACTTATGGATGATAAAATTGATTTCATAAATTAAAATATTAAATTAAAAACATAACCTGAGATAATCATTCCTATTCCGATGACTGAAAAGAAAGCAATGATTAGTTTTTTTTGCATCACTTTTTTCAAGAGTAAAGCTTCGGGAAGCGATAAACCAATAGATCCCATCATAAAGGCAATAGCCGTACCTAATGGTACACCTTTATCCACCAAAGTTTCTACCACTGGCAATACACCTACAGCATCAATATAAAGTGGAATTCCCATAATCACTGCAATAGGTACAGCAAAAAGGTTACTTTCTGAAATATATTCTTCAAAAAAAGATTGGGGTACATATCCGTGAATAAAAGAGCCTACGGCAATACCTACAAATATATATGGAACAAGTTTCTTCAAGGTTTCAACAGATTCCTTATGTATTTCAGGCCATCGTGCAAGTAAGGAGCGTCTATCTTTTACTTCTGATTTATTATTTACTTCAAGATTTTTCAGCCATTCTGCAATATATTTTTCCATTTTTAGCTTCTCTAATAATAAACCACCGGTAATTCCGAGCAAAATTCCAGTTAAGATATAAATTACGGTTACCTTCCATCCATAAGCTACCCAGAATAGGGCAATTGCGATCTCATTTACCAATGGTGATGTGATTAAAAATGACAGGGCAACTCCCAATGGAATCCTTGCCTGCATCATCCCAACAAAAAGCGGAATTGAGGAACAGGAACAAAAAGGTGTTATGGCTCCTAAAGTAGCAGCTAATACATTTCCTAAACCTGATTTCTTTCTTCGCTCTAGATAGATCCTGATTTTATCCATTGGCATATAATTGGTAGCAACACCCATTATATAGGTTACCAGTATAACCAATATTGATATTAGGATGAAAGTCGAGATGAAGTAATGCAGGGCTGTAGTAAATAGCCCTGCTTTTTCCAAGTTCAAAAGTTGATAGACAATTAAATCTGCAAATTTTGACAGCAAATTTTCCAAAGTTTCCATTCTAAGCGGATTTAATAATTGACAAAATATCAGCATCCGACTTTAATTTTTTAAAGTCATATACTTGATTATTCACAACTAGAGAAGGAAAAGACATTGTACCATAGACCATCGTGTCTTGCATTTCCGAGAGTTCTTCAATAGTAATTGACAGGTTGTTTTCTTTTGCCAATTTTTCTAATTGTTCCTTAATGGGGGAACCTTTTGCACAACAAGAAGAGTGTAAAATTTTAATTTCAGTATTCATAATAAATGTTTTAATTATTAAACTTTATTACGAAGTCTGAATTTTTTTAAAAAAGACACATTTTTAGGAATAAAAAAATGGTTTTTCTAATTATTTTATTATAACTGTCTATTTATCAGTTGTTAATTGGTTGCTTTTTTTCTATTTTTTGTAGTGGTGCACAATGAGATTTTATCGTACACGAAGAAAAATTACCTGATTTGTCATATTGAATATCACAACATTCTATAAATAGGGATTTTAATTTTTCTCTACCTCGCTGTATTCTCATTTTAGTTGCGGATAAACCAAGGTTAAGTTGTAGAGCAATATCTTTTTGAGGAATGTTTTCAATATCGCTTAGATGTAATGGCTTCGCATATTTTTCTGGCAGCAAACCAATCATAGGGATGATAAAATCAGACTCTGAAATGGAAGAAACTGTATCACTAGAAATACTATTTTCTTTCCATTCTTCATCAAAATTAAATTCAATCTTGTTTTTATTGTAATAATCTGCAATGGTATTACGAGTTACTTGAAACAACCAAGCTTTGATATTATTAACTTCTATGTTTTTTTTATGAGACTCTACCAATTTGAGCATCACCTCTTGAACAATATCTTCAGCAAGGTTTATATCGTTTGTTTTCTTTATGATATAAGCTTTCAAGAATTCATAAAATTCTTGTACTACCTCATTGATATTACAACATTCCTTATTTTTTGTTTTAAGTGAATCCATATATTCTATATCAAAGATAAAAAATATCCTATAAGTGAACCACCAATTACAATAAAAGCACTATTTATTTTCTTAAAGACGAAAACAGCTATTAGACTTATAGCGGCAATCAGAATTGTTCTCCAATCAGTCAACGTTTCTTTTCCCATTTCTACACAAACTGCTACGATAACAGCAACTGCTGCAATATTTACCGCATCTAAAAATGCCGAAAATATTTTTGATTTTCGCATTTTTGGAACAAATGGATTTAATATAGAAACAAAGATAAATGATGGAAGAAATATACCAACGGTTGCTGCAATCGCCCCCCAAAAACCGCCTAATTGCCACCCGATAAATGTAGCGGTTGATAAAACTGGGCCAGGTGTAAATTGACCAACAGCCACAGCGTCTATCAATTCTTGACGAGTCAATGTACCTGTAGAAACCAATTCAGCATCTAAAAATGCAAATAATACATAGCCACTACCATAAAGCAAAGCACCTACTTTAAAGAACGTCCATAGAATCTTTAGAGTACTCGGTGTTATAACTACTTGTAATAAAAGAAATGGAGTAAAACTATTTAATGTGTTTTTTGAATTTCTAACAAAGTATAGAATTAAACCTAAAAGACCACAAGCAAACAACGCCAAAATTTCGTGGACACCAAGCAAACAAGCAATCAATGTCAATGCTCCTAAAATACCGAGTTCTACATTTTTGAGTGCTTTTTTTCCAAGTCGGTAAACTGCTCCAAGAATAATGGCAATTACCGCTGGTTTTATTCCATAAATGAAAGGTTCAACTTTTGGAAGTTGTCCGTATTGTTGATATAACCACGCAAAAATCATTGTAATAACAACAGCTGGAAAAACAAAACTAGCACCTGCTACAATCAAGCCTTTCCAACCTGCTCTTTCGTGACCGCAATGCATTGTCATTTCGGTAGAATTAGGTCCTGGAATTAAATTTGTTGCTCCAACTAAATCAAGAAAATGTTGATGACTCATCCATTTTCTTTTTTTAACGACTTCATCTTCCATCATTGCAATATGGGCGGCAGGACCGCCAAAAGCAATGCTTCCTAATTTAAAAAAAAGTTTTGCTACTTCTTTTAAGTTTTTCTTACTATCCATTCTTTTGAAATTGGTTTGATTAATAGACTAAACATAAAACCTATTAAAATTGAAGTTACTATATCAGAGACATAATGAGCACCTAATACCATTCTAGAATAGGCTACTAAAAGAGCCCAAATAAAAATAAGTATCACATAGTATTTTTTTAATGAAAAGAATACCAAGCTAAATGCTAAGGTAAAAGCAATTGAAGTGTGACCTGATGGAAATGAAAAGGTACTTGTTTCATACAATTGAATGATGGCAGGATGTACTACAAATGGACGTGGCCGCTTTACAATATATTTTAAAATTAAACTGAATGTTGAGGAAGCTATAAATATTAATAAAAGGCTGTAGTACTTTATTTGGAATGACTTTACTTTATTTTTAATATAAAATAGACCAATAAAACCTAATATCATAATTGAAATAATGAAGGTATATGAAGAAATCCAATAAAATAATGGATCTAAAAAAACGATTCTATTTGCTTGAATCCATCTTAAAAATTCATAATCGATTTGTAAAAAGAAATTCATTTGGTTTTGTACATATTTTTATCTATCGACCAATTCCCACCGCCCTTAATAATTAAAAATAGACTTCCCCAAAGCATTGCCCAATCAGTTCGACTTCCGTGCATCATTATCCAAAATCCATCATTGGCTAAAATGTCTGATTTTGTTGTAACAATGGCAACCAACATAATTACGAGTGTTAAAACACTTGCCAATCGGGTAAGCAAGCCAAGTAAAATCAACGTGCCACAAACAATTTCAAACGTGCCGACAAATGCACCGAGAAATTCTGGTGATGGAAGTCCGATTTTTTCAAATCGTCCTGCACCCCGAATGGCAGGAAATAGAAATTTTTGAATACCTTCCGATAGAAAAACAGCACCAACCATTAAGCGAATAATGATGGTTGTTTTTGATATATCAGTACTAATTGTTTTTTTAAACATTTTAAGCAATTTTTTTTATCAATATGGGATTATACGTTTTATAAATTCGAGCTACTATCCAAGCTATTGGTATACTTAAAATCGCTGGAACTATTATGTCGGATGGATAATGAACACCAAGATAAACTCTACTAAGGCTTACAAAGATTGCCCAAGGAATAAGCACGTATGGTATCCATTTTAATTTCTCATTAGTCACTAATGTCAAGTAAAATGCTAATGAAAATACATTGGCTGCGTGAGAAGAAATAAAACCGAACTTACCACCTCTATAATCATTTACTAAATGAAGTTTACCTATCAAATAAGGACTATGGCTTGGTCGCAATCTTTCGAAAAATGGTTTAAATATGCCTGAAGCTAATTGGTCACTTATTGTTATCAGTAATGCTATTAACAGAATCATCAATATTGCGTCCCTTTTATATTTCCATATTAACAGAAATGACAATATCATATAAAATGGCAGCCAAGTGAATGTACCTGTTGCAAACCACATTACAGCATCCCAAAATAGATTGTGATTACCATTCAGCCATAATAGAATTTCAATATCTATCTGATTAATAAATTCTATCATTATTTTCTAATTGGTGATTGTCTATAAAGCGGTTTTTTTATAGTAAAGCTTGGCACTTTTTCCATTGCGTGGCAACTAATGCAGTTATTTGTGAAGATTTGGAAATTTTTGTTGAATACAAGGGTATCTCTTTTTTCGAGTGCTTTTTCCATTTCTGGAATTGCAACGGTTAAGAAATGTTCTGCTGATTTTGCACGTTTGGGTCTTCTTTTCAAGCCGTCCTCAATCGCTTTTCTGATTTTTTCAATTTGGTAATCAGCATATTCCCAATTTTCATCTTGTCCTGCCCAATACAGTTCTTGATAGCGGTATCCTGTTTCTACCATTGCCATATCAAAACCCCTAAATTGGTTTTCGATGGTTTCAATTTTTTCTTGTTCTGTACCTTTTATCCAATTTCCTTCTACTATTTGTTGTTGTTTTTCTCCACAAGAAGAAAGTAGAAATGCTGTGAGAATATATATTAGCCATTTCATATGTTGTGATTTAATTATAGTGTAAAATTATACAACACAAGACTAACAATATGGTCTATTTGAAAAACGTATGGTACTTAATCATTTGCTTTACGAAAAGCAATTGGGGTATCACCTACGTTTCGTTTAAAGTATTTAGTGAAATGAGAATTATCTTTAAAGTCAAGTTTGCCTGCAATTTCACTAACCGTTAAGTCAGTATAAAGCAAAAGGCGTTTAGCTTCGTTAATAATATAATTGGAAATTACCTCTGCAGAAGATTGACCTGATTCTTTTCTGCATATAGCATTTAAGTTTTGTGGAGTGGTATTTAGTAATTTTGCATAATGACTTACCTTGTTTGTAAGTTCATTTTCGTTACTTAAAAGCAAAATAAGTTCTTGATAGATTGAGCTACATTTTATTTTAGGACTACTTACAATTTTCGATTCAAGAAACTTTGCTAACAGAGCTTTTAACAATCCTTCTATAACTTGATGGTTTTTAATTTTTGCACTTTCATATTCCTTTAATAATATATTTGACATATCAATTACTGTGGTATTATTAGGAAATAGACAAGTTAAGGCACTCAGTTCTGAAATTAGCTTTTTAATATCTTTATCTATACAGTTGTCAATAAAGTTTTTTTTAATAATTAAAACAAACCCTTCAGGTTCTGTTTTGATGTCCCAAAAATGAACCTGTTCTTTACGTATATTGAATATTACAGGTGGTTGAATTTTGTATTCTATTGTATCAACTGTATGTGAACCAGATCCTTTGGTTAGGAAAATGATTTCGAAATAACTGTGATGTTTGTGGGGTGATGTTTTTCTAATATGCTTCTTAAATTTTGCAATTTTAAAAAGGGAAACATCTTTAGCCTTATTTTGTATTTGAATATCCATCTTTATTTTCTACAAAAACCAAAGATTATTTTTACCGAAGTCTGGTAGTTTATCGCCTTCAAAATGAGGGAATATTTGGGCTACCATTTCAGGGTATTTTATGGTTACTGGTAAATTTTGTTGTTTTACGGATTTCCAATACATTCTGCTGAATTGATATACTTGGTCTATCAACTCTTTTACAATTGCTATATCCTCAAAATAGTCTTGCTCGGTACAATATAGACTTAGTTTTACAGGGAATGGATGGTCTTTTGCAAAACCATTACTACTGTATTTAGCATTATTGAATAACAGATATTTTAGATGTGCAATTTCTATGATTGTACCACTTAAAGGCATTAAGGCATCATCATTGGTATCAAACGCTACATAGTCGCTTGATTCTGTTTTGTTGATGGTTACTATTACTATTGGAATATCTAATTTTAATCTTCCTAAAGTCTTTTGAATTGGGTCTATTTCGTCTTTGCTTATTGGTTTATAGTAGTGAATTATTAGCCTTTCTGCTTTGTTGTCATTATCTACAACAAATTTTAAAATCTGTTTTCCTATTGCTCCAGCTATTAAGTCAAATTCATTATCTCTAAAACAATCAAAGCCTTTAAACTCTCCTTTGTTGTTAAAACAAAATGCACTACCTACAAAACGAGTATTGGTTTCCATTGATTTAAAAGCACCTACACCCACAATTAATTCCTGTTTGAGTTCTCTATCTAAACGCCAAGGAATACCGTCTATTTTAGCCAATAATGCAGGTGTGATATTCTCTAAGAATGCACCAAAATAGGCGTTATTGATACTCTCTTTATAAATGACTTGCGAGGTTATTTCGTGTTTTAAAAGTTCTTCTTTGACTTGATAGTATAGATGTTTATTATCCTCATCTTCTTTATGAATTGGACTTACGTAAACAGCTACATACCTTGTATTTGGTTGCTTCTCTAAATTGATTAGATGATGTTTGATTTCTTTGATTGCAGTATCTGGACTTTCAAAAGCTAAACTGGTATCGCTATCCATATAAAATGGCTGACGAATATGTTTTTTTAGCGGTGGAAAGAACGATTTATATCCTTTTTCAAAATAGTTATATAATTTAACCACATAGTCTGCTCTATCAGGTTTATGGTATATAAAAAAGAACCTTACATTATCGTGTGGACTTGATTTATAAGGACCAGGATTTTTCATTCCTGCTTTTGGGTCTATACCTACGCCATCATAAAACCTTAAATTGTTTGAGTGATAATGTGTTTGCAGTACTTCATCTTCTGGAATATTAAAAAATCCATTTTCATCTAATGGTAGTATGGCTCTAAATTCATCTGTATTTAGATAGTTGTTGTAAAAAGTGGTTATGTGATTAAAGTAAGGCTTGTATCTATTGCCTTTTCTTGGTACAGTATGCGGTATTTCTAAATGATTTTTAAGCGGTATATTGAGTAATGGATATACTTGGTCTAAATGTTGTTTTGCATCTTCTGTAAGGTACTTAAAACGTTGTATTTCTTTGTTGTAAACTACTGTTTTGAAATATTCCGTAGGAATATTGATTTCATCAATACTTGTGGTAGCAACTTTAGAAGTGCTATCATAAGATAAAAGCAATGCAGGACTTTTAGTTAAGCCTGAAAATTCAATTTTTAGGGTGTATTTGTTATAGCTGTTGTATTTGGTTGTTGATGCTTTAGCATCTAATAACCATATTTCTATATTGCCTACATAATTGAATTGTATTGCATCTGCAATAGCATTGAAATACTGATACATCAAACGTGTATAAAGGTGCTTTGCAAACTTGGTACTGCTGTATAAATCTACTTTTGTTTTGAGTATGCAATCTTCTGTATCTTCAAAATTGGTGTAATAGAATTTATGTTTTACAACTTCTTCTTTTTGATTATCCCATAACTCATTGGGAAGCTCAGTTCTGTGTATGGGGAAATAACCTTCTTTTTTCTCGGTATAAAATCCAAACTCCTTCTGAATAGAAGGGTGTTTGAATGGGATGATATTTATAGTAAGGTTTTTCATAAGCTAATCATTTAGAATATTTTGGCAAGCTCAAAAGATGATTGAATCTAAAAATTATGTAATTGCAAAATGCTTTATACTTACCAGCTTTTTTATCTATATAAATTTGACGCTCGGTTTCAATAATTTGCTTAGTCCAAGTACCTTTTGGATGTTTTCTTTTTAATTTTTCTTTGGCTTCAAGCCAAAAAAAACCTCTTAACTCTTTTAAATTTTGACAGTTGAGTTTTAATAACTCTATATCAAAATCTACAGATACATTATTTTTACTTTCAACTTTATCTGTTAATGAGTATGTTATTCTTTGCTCGCAAGAAATATGATGTGGATTTAGTACTTTAAAAGGTATATTACCTCTTGATTTATCACAATGAATACCATTATTTACACATACTGCAAGCATATTATTATAGCGTAAAGAAGACTGACTATGTCTAAGTTCAGTAAGATTAGAGTCTACGTGTTTTTCTTGTGATATATAATGCTCAACAGATACATATTTGCCATTAGCTTCAGGTATTTTTTTCATACAGTAGCCACATAAATAACCTTGTTCGTTTAATAATGCCTGTTTCAATAAACTATCTGTATCTACAAAACCCTTATAATTCGCATTTGGCGTAGTATTACGATATAATGTTAAAGTTTGAGGCTCTAACGCTATTTGTTTATTAATGTATTTCATATCAATTGTAATCATCAAAATTATCAATTGCTTTCTGTGTCTCTATATCATCTAAACCGAATGTATTTATAATTTCATCCAATTTTTGTTTTGCTAATTCTACTTGCTTGCTTTCAAGAAGTTTATAAAACTCATCTATTAATTCTCTTCCAAATTCTCCTCTTTTGACTGAATCAAATGCCTCATATAAGATTGAATTATAATCTCTTCCTTTCACATACAATGGGCTATCGTATATTTTACCATCAACCAACCTTTTTAATGAAGTGTTTAAATCAATATTTCCAATAATTTCAGGTGAATGGGTGGTGATTATATCAAAATCTCCGTAATGAATTTTCGTATTCTGTTGGTCGTAGTAAATGTTTTTGAAGAACTCCTTTTTCCATTTTGGGTGTAAAAAAGTATCCGGTTCATCAAATAGAAATAAAGATTCTTCATTTGATGATAGAATTTGTTTTAGCCCATAAATAGAGATTAATTGCTTTTCTCCTTCACTTAAATCTTGACTTGAAATTTCACTATTTATACCGTCAGTTTCTTTAACTAATGTTATTTGAATCTCGTCTAATAAACCCATTACATCTAATGCTACTAAAGATTGAAAAACCTCCTTTTCACTTGTAAATGAATCTTCACTCCTAAAACCGACCAAGCCAATTAGAACATCAGGAATAAAGTAAGAATGCGTTATGCTCCTTTTTAAAACTTCTGTGTCTTGACTTGCTTTTTCAAATTTCAATAAGGCTTCTTTTAAAATACCTTTTGCACCCCAATATTCACTTGCAGGATTGCTTCTATGCCAAGTAGGCATTTTTAGTTTTAATACAACTTCTGTAAAACCGACAATACCAAATTTATCTTTAAAAAATACTGCAATATCTGAACTCTGATTACAAAAAATTGAAAACAATAATAAATTGAACTGAATAGGATTGAAATAAAAAACAGGTGCATTTATATCTAATCCTTTGCTATCATTTTCTAAAAATGTGAACCACTCTTTAAAATAATCAGAAGTATAATTTTGAACAAAACCACTTAACCTACTGTCAAAACCTGCATAGTATAAAACTGTGTTCTTAGGCAATAAATCTTGTAGCGTGTATTGCGATTTGAATAGGAAATTATTAACATCTTGATTAATTAATTTTTTATTCTCATATTCTAAGATGAACCATTCTTTATTAATATTACTAAGGGTTATTTTGACATAATCAACCTTGTGTTCAGAAAAAGTAGATGCAGCCTCAATTATTTTTTCGGTTCTTATGAAGTAGGATAAAGTAAACTGAAAACCTAACTTTTTATTTGTAATTTTTGATACATCTTCTACTTTATTGCAACTGTACAATGAAGAAAATATTTTTAGCAAACACTCAATTAATGTTGTTTTACCTGCACCATTTTTACCAATAATCACGTTAAGGCTATCATCTACTGAAAATTCTTCTGAAAACTGAATATTAAATTGTTGCAGTACTTTATAATCTTCTATATATAAGTTTAATAGTTGCATAGCTCATTAAATTAATCCTGTTAAAATTTGATGTACTAAATTAGCTAAATGAATTGCTGAAGGTTGATTTAAACTATCAGGCATAAAAGGTGGCTCATCTCCTCTGTAATTAGTGACTTTAATAATTCTATAGCCGTGTGTGTCTGCCAAATGTTTGATATGACGAGATACGTCATTTCTAACTCTACTGGCACAAATTATTAAATCGCAATTATGTTTTAAAACATAATCGTTTAAGCGGTCGTGTAAATTATAAGCCCACAAATAATCGCCCATACTTTCAATACCAACTGTGTAACCTAAACAATTTAGTACATCTGAAATTTCTCCTCCTGGTAATGGTAAGGTGTAACTATGCGAAGTATTAACATAGTTTTTTATGAGTTCTTCTCTAAGGATTTTGATAGTGCCTGATTTACCACAACCTTGTTTGCCCCATACTTGTATGATAGTTTTTTGTTTCATTCTACTGCTGTTTTAAAAATGATATTTTCAAAATCTTTTATTGCGTTTGTTTTTAGAGTTTCTGATAAGTCAAGATAATTTTTAGCGGTTCTTTCTATTAATGAAACTTTTTCAACAATATCATTTTGTTTTTCTAAAGATTTAGGTAATGGGATTTTGATTTCTTTCAGTTTGTTTTGAGATATTGAAGGCATTATTGTACCTGTGTTTTTTTCTCTGTATTGATTTTGAACAAACTCTGAATTGTTAATAATAGACAAATAATCTCCATTAACTTTCTGGGTATCTAATTTTATAATAAACACCTCAGAAGATGCTGTATATTTATTATTGTCCTTTATAAAAATAGAATTACCGACAGTACCTTTTCTTGTAATAAGTAAAGTGTTTTCAGTTATTAAGTCAGTCTTTTTATAACTATTAATATGCTTTATATTGTGATTAGAAATATGGTTAGGTCTAATATCAGCAACTTTTAAAAATCGTACTCCTTCAGTTGAGTAATGTCTTGCAGGTATACCATTATACAAATCAATAAAAAGATTATTATACGAGACTAAAGGGAAATCACTATTTAATTCTATTAATTCAGTCAATAAATATTCAGAATCCCATCTTTCCATATCCTTAAATCTCACAAAATGCAATCCTTTTTTAGCTTCTTTTTTTTCAGCCTTTTGTATTCCTAATTCTTTGTACAAATAGGTTTCAATTTCCGCTTCTTTTTCTATTGCGTTCTGTTTGGCTTGTTCCGCTTCTTTTATTTTTTGATTGTATTCAGCTACGAGTTTTTCTTGGGTAATATCTGTAGGTAAACCTTGTTTTATAGCATCTGCATCATTTAAAGGAGGTAAAGGAATTTGAACGTCTAAGAATTTTTTAAGGTCTATTCTTTGTCTGTTGGTAGTACCACTACTACAGGTTTGAGCAAACTCAATAAACTTTTTAGTTGTCGTTATTAGTAATAAAAACTGAGGTAAAATAGCTTTAGTATCTACATCATACGTTGGAAAATCATTGGTAACAATAGCACCTTCTAAATCTTCTGGAACTAAACCCATTGCACCATTACGAGCATCTATTTTAGATAAAATAAATTGACCAGATTCTACAATGAATTGTCTTTTTGTACCAATATTTTTACCTACTTCTGTATTTCTTAGCCTTACACCTCCATTGTTTCCACTTACTGTTACTCTTTTGTAAATGGTATCATTGTCAAGATTTATTACATTATTGTTTTTGGTAAGAAACTTACCAATTTTAACCAATGGGAAATTTTTGTTGTATTCAAAGTCTTGACCCAATAAATGGCTAACACTCCAATTATAGAGTTCAGAAAACCTAATGAGATTTATATTTTGCATAGTACCTACTTCCATTACCATTCTATTAATTGGGTTTCGGTATCGTTTTTAATACGTTCTACTTTACCAGTTTTGCTACTCCATTTGTACTCAAACTTAGGTTTAAGTTCTTTCCATAATTCATTTTTAATGCGGTAAGGTGTATATTCTGTTTGTATGTCTGTAAGTTCATTATCTATTACACCACCAGTACTGCTAATACCTGCTTTTTCTACTGTTGCAATAGGTATGTCGTAATCAAATTTTTCCTTTACAATCGCTTTTATTTCCTCTTGTATTTGGGCTTCTATTTTCTTTTTCTGTTGGCGTAGTTCCTTTTTAGTAGTTGCATCCAAAGCATCTTTACCTCTGAGAGCTAATTTGGTTTTAATCTCCTCTAACTCGTCTTTGTATTTTGCTTTTACTGTTTTAGTGGCTTGGGCTGTGTAATCTTTCCATTGTTTTGCTTCTTCATTGGTAAACTTCTTTAAGAATACTAAACTGGATTTTACCGTAGCTCCACTTTTCATAAATACATCTTGCGGAATAGAGGTAATTAAGATGATTTTTGCAGTACTCTCAAAGTATTCTCTAACTTTTGCTAAGTTTTGCGTATTTAAAACGCCTTCAGGTAATACAATACCTGTTCTTCCGCCTGGTTTTAATAAGCGGATGCATCTTTCTATAAACAAAACTTCTGTTAAACCACTCATACCGTTTTTACCAATATGTAAGGTGTTTAGTAATGGTTTATCTACATTATTATCTACTTGAAGCATAGCTTTAGCGTATGTTTCTTCTCCATACATCTGCTTGTATTTTGCTATACGCTTTTCATCTGTTAGTTGGTCTGCTTTAGTAATCAATAATGATTTTTCTACTCTTGCACCAAAAGGCGGATTGGTAAGAATTACATCAAAACGGTTTTCAAAGATTCCGTTAATGTTTAATAAACCATCTCTGTGATGCACACCTCCGTGACCATCTCCGTGCATAATCATATTCATTTTGGCAGTACGAGCCATTCGAGGATTGGCATCTGTACCAAAGATGCAAGCGGATGATAGTTTCTCTAAACGTGATATGTATTTGCCAGCTTTTTTAGCTTTTTCTTGTTCTTCACGTTTTCTAATTTGTGTTTCAAAGCCTAATTTGTGAATGATTTCGTTAGAAATATCATTTAGCTTCTCTTCATCTTGGTCTGCTGTTTTTATCTCGTCAAAGGTTTTATTAACCTTGTCTTTTTCTAATTTAATATCGTTTTCAATTTTCTCTCTTACATACTCAAATGCTTTAATAAGGAAACCACCAGAACCGCAACAAGGGTCACACATTACTTCATCTTCTTGTGGGTCTAATACTTCTACAATAAAATCTACTACGGTTCTTGGAGTAAAAAACTGCCCTAATTCTCCTCTAAACGTTCCACCTAAGAACTGTTCAAACGCAATACCTTTTACATCATCAGAAGTAGTAGAAAGGTTGTATTTCTGTAGTTTCTTTACTATCTCTTTAAATGAACCTTGTTTGATTCTTATTTTATCGTTGACATCAAACAATTCATCTTCTTCAAATTCATCTTTTGTTAGCTCAAACCAATAATCCATATAAGGTATATCGTCTTTTGGGCCATTACGTTTTACATTTACTGGACGAATATTCTTCTCGTAATTAGATTCTTGTTTTTCAAATTGCTTTAATGTGAAAATATTATCTTCATCAGGATTTCGTTCGTACCTGATTTTCATAAATAAAATTTTACTTATTTCATCAAATGCTGCTTCTGGAGATAGTTTGTCGTTATTACGAATTACATTATGACATTGAAAAAGTAGTTTAGAAAATTCGTCTCTTTCAAATGCTTTGGTTTGCTCTAATAACTTCTGAATTTTGTCATTGCTATTGGCTTCTTTAGCATTTGGAATATCTAAAATTTCATCACTTAATGTTTTAGGTGTAACCGCTAAATTGACTTTGAAAACTTTGGTTTCTTTTTCGTTTGTAGTTACAAAAAAAGGAGCATTCGCAAAGCGAGCGTAGTTTTGACCTTGATAGTAATCTTCCGATTTAATGGTAATGTAATCGGCTTTACATTCTACCACAATAATTGGATTCAGCTTTTTGAGTTTATCCTCTTTGCTACGCCAAATTACAATATCCGCACTTGCTCTTCCTGTTCCTCTTTTAGAGCCTGTTAATTTTACTTCTTGAGCCATTTGCTCTAAAGTATATTCATAATGATTTACTAATCTGCAAATGTATTTTTGTCTTACGTGTTCTTCAGGAGTCATTATCAACTCTTTCCCTAATAGGGGAGCAAATATTTTGTTACCGTTTATTTGTAGTTCTAATGACATAGTTATTTAGATTTTTTATTTTTTTGTTCCAATGCTTTAATGTGCTTATCGAAGTCGGAGTTTATGTTTTGTGTTTTATTAAAGCTATCGTACTCTTTTGCTGCTTTGTTGATGGCTTGTTGGTGCGATACCTTGCCTAAGCCTTCAAGCACCTTGTATTCGTTAAAACTTAAAAACTTATTTACGCTGTCTGCCAAAGCCTCCATAGTAAAGGTATTTCTTCGTTCTATAAGGTTTTCTATATAATCGAAATAACCTGATACGGTACGTTCTAATTGTTTAATTTCTTTTTCTTGTAGGTAGTTCTTAGCTACTTTGGTGTCTTGTTTTAAAATTCTACCCTCAGGAGCATTTTTCCAAGTGGTTAAACCCATATTATCGGTTTTGCTATTTGCCTTTAGGTAGATAATTTCGGCTGCTGTTTTGCCTGTAATGGCAAAATGAAATTTGTTTTGTACGGTAGCGTAAAAATTCTTGGTAATGTCTGATTTTGGGTCGTAATCAATACTACATTCAGCAAAGATGTCTGTAATTTGTTGGTATATTCTACGCTCACTGGTACGAATGGAACGTACTCGGTCTAATAACTCTTTAAAATAATCTTTACCAAAAGCGGATGTACCTTGTTTTAAACGGTCATCATCCATAACAAAGCCTTTAATAATGTATTCTTTTAGGGTTTTGGTCGCCCATATACGAAACTGGGTAGCTTTGGTTGAGTTTACCCTGTAACCCACAGAAATAATGGCATCTAAGTTGTAATATTTGGTCTTATAGTTTTTGCCATCAGATGCAGTTGTTTCCAAAATGGAAATAACTGAATTTTCTTCTAATTCTCCACTTTCAAAAATGTTGCTTAAATGCTTGCTAATAGCCGGAACACCTACCGAAAAAAGTTCTGCCATTGCTTTTTGAGTTAACCAAATGGTTTCATCATTTAAAATAGCCTGAACTTTTACCTCTCCATTAGGAGCGGTGTACAGAATAAAATTATTGTGGTTGGGTACTAATTCGCTCACTTGTTTATTTTTTGAGTTTTAGGAGTTCTTTTTCTGCAATTTGTAGAGCTTTTAATGCTTGTTCTTCATTTTCTACCAACTGAAATACTTGGTCTGCTAACCAAAGCGAAAACAGTTCATTATAGTCGAGTTTAAAAAGTTTTGCTAAAGGTTCTATATGTTCACGTTTAGCGGTTTTTTCTCCTCTTTCTATTTTACTAAGCATTGCGGTATCAATGTCTAACTCTGCGGATAAGTGCCTGAGTAGCATTTCTTGTTCTTCTCTTTTAGACCGTATTAAGTCTCCAAACTTGTTCATCCTTTGCTTATTTGTGTTAATTGCATTTGTCAAATATAGACAAATAAAAAATAAACAAGAACAAAAACCACAAGAAGAATTGAAAAAAGTGCAAAGATTGCAAACTACAGTTTATCTGTAGTTTTTTGATAGTGTCCGTAACTGGGTTGCGAGAGATGTGAACCTAATAAGGTTTTGAGCAAATTATCAATAGAACGGTCTTTAAGTTGGTATTTCTTTCCTATGATGATGGCTTCTTCACGTTTGAAGTTTTGCGGTAAGGCTTCAAAAAATTGCTTTTTATTATTAGCACCTTTAAAAACGCCTGTTTCTTCTTTCTTTGGTAGGTTGTTATACATTAACAAACTGTGTTGTAGATAGACATTTGCAATCAATAACGCCATTTCAAAATCTTCATCTGTACACGTAACATTTTCGGTACAATCGCCATTATCAAACTTGCGAAGCGTGGATAATATCATACAAATACGATACAGAATTAAGCCTAATCGTTTTACTACGCTTCCAGCTTCTTCTGCTGTAAAGGTGGTTACTTCTGTTAACCATTGTTGCCCTGTATAATTAACCGTTTGCCATTGTTCTTTGGATAAGTGTATTTGCGTTGGATTCGCTTCTAAGAAGTTTATCATTTCTAATACATTCTGCGATAAGGCTTCAAAATGGTCGTTTAAATTTAAGGTATTGCCGAAAGGCGATACATCTTTCCAAAGTTGCTCTACTTTAAATGTATAGAATAAAAAGCGACTGAATAAACCATCTTCTGCGGATGCAATGATATTGGCAACTTGACCAGGCGTACCTGATAACGCCACAGATATTTTAGGCTCTTTGATAATTACATATTCATTATCTGTTTTTCTTGAAACAGAAATGGTTTCAGAATGAAACGCTTTTCTGAGCATATCAGAATATCCGCCCCAATCTTGTTTAAAAACCGCTCCCATACTATCAGCTTCTGTTTCGCAAATAATTCCTTTACCCTCATTTTGTTGTATGTGTTGTAAAATTGCTGCATAAGATGTATTTGCAGGGATGAATACGACTTTAAAAGGTGGTTTTACAGGCTCTTCTGGAGTTTCTGTGTCGTCTTTCTTTCGGTTACGTTGTTCTACCTTGTATTGGGCTAATTCAGCTTCATAAATGGACTTATCTTGATTGCTTTGTTCTAATACACTTTCTTGATATGGGTCTGCTAATATTTTGGCAAATTTTAAAGCACCTTTTCCGCTTGCTGCTGGAGCTATGATAAACGAAAACAGATTAGGAAATACCGTCTGTTGAGCATAAACGCCCGATACATTAGGTAAACAACCGCTAAGAATAGACAATGCACCAGTAAAGAACACGTCACGTTCTCTTGGGTCTGTAAATGCCATTGTTCCTTTTCTTAAAATCTCTGGTAGATTATCAAATAATTGTTCGTCAAAAGTGGGTGTATTTTTTAGGTAGTCTTCATTGTTTACTATCTCAGTTGGTTGTATTGTATTCTTATGACTTGGATAGCTCGCAAATTGCATAACGTTGTTATCATAAGCCGATTTTACAGATGCTTTTATTTCTTCTTGGTTTAGGTCGTAAGTATTTAGAATAAGATGCAAAGTATCATCATACACGATTCCTCTCCTGTTGCAATTACAAGCCAATTGATATATGAAATTGTTTCGGTTGCCTTCTGCATAGCTTTCTTTGTTTTCGGTGAATGTGATACACTCGGTAAAGATTTCTGAACTATTATTGTTTTCATTAGAATTTAGATTTTGGGTTACTACTGTATTGGGTGCTGTTGGTTTGATTGGTTCTAAAACCCTTTCGGTTTTTACCTTGAACTTTTCGTTTTGTATATTCTTATATCCGTTAGGATCATAAGACACAAAACACAACCTTGTAATGTCTTTACATTTTGGGTCTGCTTCAATACCCACTTCTTTTTCATAAAACGCTTGCACTTGTGCATAAGCGGTTTTATGCTTCTCCATAGTAGAATCTACTTCAATAAAAACTTTTAGGCCATTACCACTTGGGCTTGTGAAACAAGCAAAAGTGTAAGGAATGGATTGTATTTTCTGTTTTGCTTCTTGAAGCTCGTCTGGTTCTAACTTATCAAAATCTAAGTGTACAAATCCGCTGTACATTTTAAAGTATTCCTTTTTACGACCGCCTTCAAAAGTTGCTGAAGGTGTAAAGGCTACTAATTCTTTTTTGAATTGGTCTGCTCGTTCTGGTTTACCCATTCCAATAGCCATACGGATAGCTTCTATAGGTTCTTTGTATTTGCCCTCAATAACGTCCTTTACTATTAGTAGTAAGGCTTTATTTTCTATGGGTTGATTGAAATGTTTATATATAGTTGATGATGCCATTTTAGAAGTATTTATGTGATTATTATCCATTGATAGGTGCTTTAAAATTTTTATCTAACAATTGGAGTATGTCTGATAAGCGGTAATAGATTTTGTACCCAATTTGGCAATAGCCTATGAGTCCGCTATCTCGCCAATATTGAGCGGTACGCTTACTTACATTCATTATCTGTAGAAACTCTTGGGTGTCGAAAAACACTTGGTCAGGATTGCTTCTTTGCTTGTCTTTAAGCATAAGCGTTAGTTCTGATAGTCTATCGTCTATCTGCTCTAACTTTTCGTCTAAAGGATGATAAAAGCCCATATCTAACTGCGTTTGTTTTGAATTAGATAATTGGCTGCTGCTTTTTCGATTTCGTCTGTAGAAGATTGACGGTTACGCTGTAACCATTCGTCTAACTCGGTACGATTGAAATAGAGTTTTTTACCCTGTGGGCAGAAATGCGGAACGGATTTCTGACTGGTAAGTTTGTAGAGATGTGAAGCACTTATATCTAAATAGCTACAAGCATCATTGAAGTTTAGTACTTCTTTCTTTAAGAGGTTTTGTTCCTCTATCTTTTGCTCAAGTCTGTTGAGCTTTTCTAAAATTAAATTTTCGTTACTCATTTTGTTACGATTTTTAAAAGTTTTACAATAAATTCTATTGCAAACTTCTATCGTAACAGGTTGGTAATCAGTAAGAAGGTAACGTCTTACTACTATATCTTACTCATCTTACTGTTTTTATTTACAGTTGTCTGAGAATGTCATCAATAGTGTCTTGTTCTTTAGGGTAGTTGTTCTTATTTTTATACAAATTATTACGTTTCAAATCCGTTCCTTTTTTAGAATAAAAGAGGTTTGATTGTTCAATAGTTGTAGGATTGAAATTGCTAAAGTGTTGCTCCATTTTTGAAACTATGTAACTGAATTGTGTTGTCTCACAACCTAAATGAATTTGAGGAGCACCTATCTTTAAATCTTTGCTTGTTAATACACTTACTAATTGCTCTACTGTGGTTTTATCTTCATTCAATAACTCTACGTGTATATTTAAAGCTGATAAGGTGGATTTTAGCTTTGTTGTATCTCCAGTAAAACCAAAAGACAAACGAGTATCTTTTTCAAACTTATAATCATCAATACCTAAAAGAATATTGTTTACAGTTTCAAATTCAGGCGTTGTTTTGTCAATATCTATATCTGGAATAGGCTGTTGAAGTAGTTCTCCGTAAAGCTCATTTTTATTTGACGGTAATTCCGAAAGGAATTGAGGATATAACTTTTCGGTTTCCTTTAGAAAACGAATTACGTTAGTAATGAGTTGAGGAACAACATAAGCTGTTAAGTCGGTTTTGGTAAAACTGTCTTGGTCTGTTCCTATTCTTAATAATAGGTCTTTGCAAGATTTCACTACGTTTTGAACTATCTCTTTTTTCTGAATCTCTCCAATGTCTTTATTTACACACTTAAAAACTCTGTCTGATAGTCTTGTAGCTTCATTTAAAAGCAAGTAATGATAAAACCTTTGTGTTGCTGTGATTGGTTCTTCTAATTGGATTTCAACTAATGGATGCAGAATGTCGTGGCTAATATCTGTATCTGCTTGCAGTAGGTAGATTTCCAAACCATCTTCCTTGAATAGATTAGGCTTGTTTTTGTGGATTTCTTTTAACGCTTTGTAATACTCGTTTATAGTCTGTGTAGGCTTCATAAATTTTGCAGACAAATTTTGTCTGTAAAACTTTTCATTGACCGCATCACTTGCCCAAGGTTTTAGGTCGCCATAAATGATGCTTTTAAAAATAGTTAGTTCCATATTATAAATCGAGTTGAATTTTATTAGCTGCTTCTTTCTTCTTGTTATCTATTACTTTGGCATATATCTGAGTAGTTTTCAGTTCTCTATGACCTAATAATTTTGATACGGTGTAAATATCTGTACCCATTGTAAGCTGTAGGGTTGCATAGGTGTGTCTTGCACAATGGAACGTGATGTTTTTAGTAATACCTGCACGAAGTACCCATTGAGCTAATTTAACATTGTGCCAAGCACTATATTTTAAGCCTTTGAATACACGCTCCGTTTTTTCCTTTTCTTCTCCTAACATATTACGAGCTTGCTCGGATATTGGTAGGGTTTCCGCTCCTTTGGTTTTTTGTTGTCTGAAACGAATGTAGTAGCCCATTTCATCAGAATGTTGCACCTCTGACCAAATTAACTTATTTATATCTGACCATCTTAAACCAGTAAGACAAGCGAATAAAAACGCAGTTTTTAGCTGCTTGCTTTCGCAATCTGCTTTTACTAATGCTTGAACTTCTTCTAAGGTTAAAAACTCTCTTTGTGGTTCTCCTTGTTTAAATCCCTGGACTTGCTCTGCAGGATTGTATTTTAAAATCCCATCTCTAACCGCTTGTTTTAATGCTGCTTTTAATTTGTTGAAGTAGGAGTACTTGGAATTTTGAGATAATTCGTTTTCACTTTTGGTTTTAGCTTCATTGTCTAAATAATCTTTAAAGCCCTGTACCCATTCACGATTAACTCTATCAAATGAAATATCTCTTGGACTGTATTTTCTTAGATGCTTACCAACACTATCCCAATTGCCATAATTACCTAAACTGGCTTTTCTCTTTTCTGTGAGTGCATCAAAGTATAATAGGAAACTTCCTTTTAGTTTCTCCTTGTCTTGAAAATCATAAATGTTATTCTGAATTTCTAAGTGCCTTTTGGCTCTGATACTTTCAGCTAATTGTAGTATCGTTTTATTTTGGTCTTTCTCTGCCTTAGTAAGTGAACCTTTTTCTGGGTCAGGTTTTAGATACAATTTTAAGTATTCATATTCTCGCTTACCATTGGCATAGTAATCTAAATACAAACTGATTTTGTTTCCTTTCTTGCGTTTTCTTAATGTTACTTTCATAAGGCTAAATTTTAAAGAGATTATCGATTTCTGTCCGTTTTATAATAGTACGCCTACCTAATTTTGCAATGCTCAATTGATTGCGTTTTATCATCCGCTGAATAGTCCATCTGCTTGCACCTAATAAATTGGCAGCTTCACTAATACTTAGAAATTCTTTATCTCTTAGATTGATATGATTTCCTGCTTGTGTAGGTAAGGTTTGCAGAGTTTGCAAGTTTTCGGAAGATGTAGGCTTGCTATTATTTATTTGCTCGGATAGGGTGGATTGTACTTTTTCTTCTCGCTTACGTTGTTTGTAGGCTCTACTTGCACACGTATGACCGCAATACTTAGTGGTGGTCTTTTGTGCAACAAAAGCCATTCCACAGAATTGACAGAATTTCGGTATTTTAATTGTACTGCTCATTTGGTGCTACTTGTAGCTCAATGTTGCTTGGTGGTGCTATATGGTGCATCATTTCGCTTTGATTTGTTGCTTTATGATTTGGGCAACAGATAAGCTATTAGGGCAACAATTGAACAACAAATATAAGAAATAAAGAGCAATTGGGCAACAAAAAAGAGATGATAAAATCTTATAAAATCAATAAAAACAAGTAGTTAGAAAACAAAAGAAAGATAATTACTTTCC